>NZ_BMOD01000036.1 GCF_014646895.1 Deinococcus roseus | reverse complement strand
TAAGGATCGTCCTCTAGAGCTTCTTCTTCTTGCCATCCAATCAAAACTGACCCCGGACAGCAATGTCCGGGTTTCGTTTTTTGGTGCCATTTCAAGGTGCCATTTCAACGCTGGAATGTTGCAGAACCATCTGCAGGGTTCCAGCGTTTTGTTGTGGCAGAATTTTCTGCTGAAGGTATAGTGGAGCATGAACGAAGATCTGAAGCTTTTTTATGCCATGGTCAAAGAGACCCGCGCAGGTGTGCTGAATTGGCTGGAGGCTTTGCCCCATGAGGTGTTTGTCCAGGAGCGCCCTGACTTTGCTTATGGCAGCCTGCGGGGCATTTATGCCCACATCGCCCACTGTTACAGGGTCTGGCTGTCCACCCGGGGTCTGGGCCTTCCGGTGGCTCGCCTGCACCCGGAGACAGCTGCAGAGTTGCGTGAGGTTTTTGAGGGTGTGGATGCCATTGTTGCTGAAGCCCTGGAGGCTTTCACCCACCCGGATGAACCCATCCACATTGACTGGGACGATGGAGAAGTTTTCACGCCCACCCGACGCTGGCTGGTGCTCCATCCCATCACCCATGAGTTTCACCACAAAGGTCAGGCTCTGGCTCTGGCAAGGGTGATCGGGCACCCGCATCCCGGGAATCCAGACACAGATCTGAAGTCCCTGACCTGAAGTGCTGAACGGCAATTTAATGTGATCCTGCTCTTTTTTGCCCCTCATCCCCTGTGTAGTACACTGGAAAAGTTGACCCTGAAGGGTCCCAGAGGAGCAAGCAGAGCATGGCGAAAGCACACATCATCACATATGGCTGCCAGATGAACGAGTACGACACCCATCTGGTGGAATCCCAATTGGTGGCCCTGGGCATGGACATGGTGGATTCACCCGACCATGCCGATCTGGTGCTGCTGAACACCTGCGCGGTGCGCGGGAAACCCGTGGACAAGGTCCGGACGGTTCTGGGCCTGCTGCGCAAAGAAAAACAGAAACGCAACCTGGTGGTGGGCATGATGGGCTGTCTGGCCCAGCTTGAAGAAGGCCAGCAGATTGCCCGCAAATTCGAGGTGGATGTGCTGATTGGCCCCGGTGCCATTCTGGACATCTCCAAAGCGCTGGAGAACAACAAGCGCTTCTGGAGCCTGCAATTCAAAGAGGAACTGCATGATTTCATTCCTCCGGCTCCGGTGGGGAAACTGCAGGCCCACCTGACCATCATGCGTGGCTGTGACCACCACTGCACCTACTGCATCGTGCCCACCACCCGGGGTCCCCAGGTGTCCCGTCATCCTGACCTGATCATGAAGGAACTGGACATGCTGCTGGCGGCTGGCGTGCAGGAAGTCACGTTGCTGGGCCAGAACGTGAACAGTTATGGCATCGACCAGGGAGAGCGGGTGCCTGGAACCCCCAGTTTTGCCGAACTTTTGCGCATGGTGGGGAGCAGTGGCATCCGGCGGGTCAAGTTCACCACCTCGCACCCCATGAATTTCACCGAGGATGTGGCCCAGGCCATGGCCGAAACGCCTGCGGTGTGCAATTACGTGCACCTGCCCGTGCAAAGCGGTTCCAACAAGGTGCTGCGCCGCATGGCCCGTGAGTACACCATCGAGAAGTACCTGGAGCACATTGCTGCCGTCAAAAAATGGATGCCCGATGTGGTGCTGGCCACCGACATCATCGTGGGCTTCTCGGGGGAAACCGAGGAGGACTTCCAGCAGACCATCGACCTCTTTGATGAGGTGGGTTACGACCAGGCTTACATGTTTGCCTACAGTGCCCGTCCGGGAACTCCCAGCTTCAAGCATTTTGACGACCTGCCCCGTGAAGTGAAAATCGAGCGCCTCAAGCGCCTGATCGAACACCAGAAAGCCTGGGCCATGAAGAAGAACAGCGCTTTTGTTGGGAAGGATGTGGAGGTGCTGCTGCGCGGAGACGCCACCGACCCCAGCTTGCTGGAAGGCCACACCAGAGGCAACCACCCCATCTTTGTGCCCAAGGTTCCAGACCATGAACAGGCAGGCATTTACACTGTGCGGGTGTCCCATGCCACGCCCCACAGCATGTTTGCCAACTTTGTGGATGCCCAGGGTGAACTGCTCTTGCCTGTGAAACCTTCTGCTGTGACTGCCTGAACCCTGTCCAGGCTTTGCTGTTTTTGGTGTTTTTGCTGTTGCCGTGCGCCTCTTTGTGGGGCGTGCGGTTTTTTTATGGGGTCTGTTTCCCTACAATGAACAGAGAGACTTGAGGAGGTGCAGTGGCTTGCCGGACAAGGGACGCATTCTGATCATTGAAGATGAAACGGTGCTGCGCATGATGTTGCAGCGGCTGCTGCTTTCGCAGGGCTATGAGGTGTTGATGGCAGACCGCTTCCAGACCGCTGAAAACCAGATCAAACAGGAGTCAAAAGTGGATCTGGTGCTGCTGGACCTCAACTTGCCTGGAGGCACCGGCTTTGACCTGATCCGTATGGTCAAGGAAACCTGGGATGTGCCGGTGGTGGTGCTTTCTGGCATGAAGCAGGAAAGCAGCGTGATTCGCGCCCTGGAAGAAGGGGCTGTGGATTTCATGCAGAAGCCGTTCAGCCCGCAGGAACTGATGGCCCGACTCAAACGGTACATGCCATGTGGCGACGTTTCGGCCTAGCCAGTTTAAGTTTGCTGGCCACCCTGATTGTGGTGGTGATTCTGGGGACCCTGGGCTGGCTTTCTTATGTGCTCCTCAACCCCCGGCTCAACAGCCAGCCAGATCTGGTGTATCTGGTCCTCACGGTGTGTGTGGTGGGGGGACTGGTGTCCATCCTGTTCACCGCCCTCTATGAAACCCTGTATTTTTCCTATACCGAGGGCATGCAGCGCCGGGTGCAGTCTGAACAGGAGCGCTGGTCCGAGGTGTGGTTTGCAGTGCTCTTTGAAAAAGCCCCTCTGCCTGCAAAGGTGGATGAAGCCGGAGCAGACACCCTGATGCTCCTCAAAGAATCCCTGAAAGGGGAAGCTGCAGACCAGATCCGGGAGATTTACGATGCCTGCGGTTTGCTGGCCCGCGATCAGCAGACCATGGGTGGCTGGAATGTGCTGGAGCGCCGTGTGCGGGTGCTGGAACGCTGGGCTGTGCTCGCCGACCCCAGAACCCATCCCACCCTGGTGGAATTTTCCCTGCATCCCCATCCAGAGTTGCGCCGCCTGTCTTTGCTGTCGCTGGCCCGCTCGATGGGTTTTTCCGAAGTGGGACCTGCCCACGTTGCGGTCACCTTTGAAAGGCTCCTCAACCTGGACCGTTTTGGTTCGGGCTGGATTGAGCAGGTGCTGGTGCTGCTGGGTTCTTCTGCCGTCAAATTGATTCAGGACATCCTGGTGCGCTTTCCCTACCCCATGAAGCTCCGTGCCCTGAACGCCCTGGTGCGTTTGCGCCTGTGGGAATGCCTGCCTGAGTGCCTCCCCTTGCTCAGGGACAGCAACCCGGACATCCGGTCTGCTGTGCTGCGGGTGTACTCCAGCCTGCATTACGTTCCAGAAGATGCTGCCAGCGATGTTTTTGAATTGCTCAATGACCCTGTGTGGTATGTGCGCTCCCAGGCCGCTCTGGCCTGTGCGGGAATCAACGACGTGTGGGCGGTCCGGCGGCTGTACGAAGCCCTCTCAGATGAAGCCTGGTGGGTGCGCCACAACAGCGCCGAGGTGCTGGCCCAGAAAGGTGAGGATGGCCTGCAAACCCTCAGAAAAGCCGCTTACGAGCATCCAGACCGTTACGCCCGTGACATGGCTTCCAAACAACTTTTCGTGCTGCAGACGGACAACTGACCAAGCTGTTTTCATCCAGGTGACCCCATGACTTTTCTGAACATCCTCGAAGTGCTGATTCTGATGTATTTTGCCTTTCTGAACAGTGTTTATGCTGTCAGTGTCCTCATTGCTGCACGGGTGATGGTGTTGCAGGCCCGCCGGGGAGAGCGGGTGATTTTAAAGACCTATCTGGAACGGGAGTATTACAAGCCCATCAGCGTGCTGGTGCCCGGTTACAACGAGGAACCCACCATTGTGGCCTCGGTGCACTCTTTTCTGAACCTGCAGTACCCCGAGTTTGAAGTCATCGTGATCAATGACGGCTCCAAAGACAAAACCATGCAGGTCCTGATCGAGGAGTTTCATCTGGAGCCCACCGTGGAATACCCCTCCAAAGTGCTGCCCACCCAGGACATCCGGGGCCTGTACCGCTGCCCCCAGCACCCCAATCTGCTGGTGATTGACAAGGCCAACGGAGGCAAAGCCGATGCCCTCAATGCAGGCATCATTTACGCCACCAAACCGCTGTTCTGCGCCGTGGATGCCGACAGCCTGCTGGAAGCCGAGGCCCTCCTCAGGGTGGCAAGGCAGTTCCTGGAAGACGACACCCTGGTGGCCGTGGGGGGCACCATCCGTGTGCTGAACGGTGCAGATTTTGTGGGAGATGTGGTGGAAACCCTGCATGCCCCGCAGAGCTGGATGGAGCGCATTCAGGTGGTGGAGTACACCCGTGCTTTTCTGGCAGGCCGGTCCACTTTCAGCGAGTTGGGGGTGCTCCTGATCATCTCTGGAGCTTTCGGACTGTTTTCCAGACGGGCTGTGCTGGATGTGGGCGGTTACCGCACCGACACGGTGGGCGAGGACATGGAACTGGTGGTCCGCTTGCACCGCGAAATGCGTGAACAGAACCTCCCTTACAGCGTGCGCTACATGATGGACCCCATCGCCTGGACGCAGGTCCCCAACGACTGGGGCACCCTGAAGCGCCAGCGCAACCGCTGGCACCGCGGACTTCTGGAAACCCTCTGGCGGCACCGGGTGATGTTCTTCAATCGCAAGTATGGCCGCATTGGCTTTTTCAGCATGCCTTTTTACCTGTTCTTTGAGGCCCTGGCCCCCCTGATCGAGGTGTTCGGGTATGTGTTCATGCTGTATCTGGCTGTGACCGGTCAACTGAATGCCCTCTTTGCAGTGGGCTTTCTGGTGATGGCCCTGATGTACGGGGTGCTGGTCAGTGTGGCTTCCCTGGGCATCGAGGGGTTCATGGTCAAGCGTTACGCCAGCCAGAAAGACCGCCTGAAGATCATGCTGGCCACCCTGGTGGAACAGGTGGGCTACCGCCAGATCCTGGCCTGGGAACGGGTCAAAGCGTTCGTGGATTTGTACCGCAAAAAAGGCCAGTGGGGCTCCATGACCCGGCAGAAAATCACGCGTTGACCCTCACCACGTTTGGGTTTCACTCTGTTCGATCCTTCACTTTCCTCTCCCACTGGGAGAGGAAAGCGGAGAAGTGGTGCAGCCCACTTCAAGCGAGGTGAGGGGCGTCACCCCAGCTCAGCACACAGCCCCAGCAGCCTTGCATCTTCCCCCTGGGGCAGCATCACTTGCACCCCGATGCTCAGGCCGCGCAAAGGGAGGGGCACACTGACCACGGGAATGCCCAGCAGGCTCCAGGGATTGGTGATCCTCAGGAAGGCCTGCCTCATGGGGATTTTGCCTTCTGGCAGGTCCAGGGTGTCCTCACCCAGCAAAGGGGCAATGCTGGGAACGGTGGGGGCAATCAGGACATCGTAACGGTGGAACAGGCCTTTGAGGTCCTGCAGCACCATGTCCCGTTCTTTCATGGCGGCAAGGTATTGCACAGCCGGGATGGTTTTCCCCTGCTGCAACAAAGCCAGGGTGCCCTCTCCGAAACCCGCCTCTTCCCGCTCCAGGGCGGCCCGGTGAATGAAGGCCGCTTCTGCCAGCACAATGGTGCTGTAGGTGCCTGCAGGCACCTGAAAATCGAAGACCTCCACACTGGCCCCCAGCCGTTGCAGCTTGTGGGAGAAATTCTCGGTGGTTTCCCACACTTCCGGGGTCACCCAGTTCTTGATGCTCCACAAACCCACCTTCACGCCTTTCCAGGAGACATGCAGGGGCCTTTCTCCCAGAATGGCCTGGTGCACCTGCTGGATCATGTTGATGCTGCGGGCAAAAGTGCCCAGATGGTCACAGGTGGGGCTGAGGGGCAAAACCCCCTGGGTGCTGTACAGGTTGTGGGTGGGCTTGAAGCCATACACCCCGCACAGGGCCGCTGGAATGCGAATGCTGCCTCCGGTATCGGTGCCCAGCGCAAAATCACATTCGCGGGTGGCCACAGTGATGGCTGCGCCACTGCTGCTCCCACCTGAAATGCGGTTGGGAGACAGCGGATTGAGGGCCTGTCCGGCCACGGGATTCATGCCCATGATCCCCAGGGCAATTTCATGCAGGTGGGTTTTGCCAACCAGCAGGGCTCCGGCCAGCAGCAGTTTCTGGGTGACCGGGTTGTCTGGAACATGGGGCAGGGGAGCATGGGTGCTGGCCTTCAGGGGCCACGGGGAAACGCCGATGAGGTCCTTGACACTGAAAGTGAGCCCCTTGAGAAGCCCGGTGCTGCTTTTTTGCAGGGGTTCTGCAGGCTTGAAGGCCCAGGCGTGATGGTCCATGTCCATAGGGTTCAGCATAACAAATTCGGCTTCTGGCAGCAGGGCAGAAGTTGGAGTTCAGTGCTGGTCTCAGTGCTGGTGTTCGATGGTTTTGAATGTTCCCTGAAAAAGGGTGTATTCCTGAATGGCTGCCTGCTGTGTGCCAGAAACCAGCAGGTAAAGGCCATCAAACCGGAAGGTGTGGGTGCGGGAAGGATTGAAATTTGAAGGCTTTGGCACCTGGGTCTTGAAAGTGGGGGTGCTTTCACTGCTGGCAGGCACCTGAAGGTCAGGCAGTGTCCCCTGGAGGCTGTTGATGCCATCCACAATCCACTGCCCAGAAACATTTTTCAGGGTGATCGGAAAAGGATTGGGGTTGTGCACCTGGACGGTCACCTGCACTTCCAGCGCGTGGTGCAGGTCGGTGACCTGGGATTGCAGCACCTGGAAGTCTGGAATGCGGGTGAGCCCTGGAGGAGAAGGCGTGCAGCAGGTGAGCAGGGCCAGCAGGGGCCAGAAGTGCAGACGGATCATTCTTGAAGTTTAGGGTTTTTTGATGAGGCAGGCTGCGGGGTGAAGCCAGTCTTGCCAGCCTTCATTGGCTTCTGGCGAACTTGTTACAAACATGACTGAATTCTGACGAAGATTCATGTCAAGCTGTTTTTGAAAAGTTGCATGTGTCAGAGGGTGAAAAGGTGCAAATGTGTTGTCAAAAGGCAAGAAAGCCTTTTGGATGGAAAGATGCTGCTTTTTTGAACAAAATAAGGCAAATTCTTTAAAATGGCTTATTTTGTTTTTGTAACCTTGTTTTTTCTGGTGGCCTGAACATGGAGAAATCATGGAGAATGTGGCAAGTGCAACAGTGGATTTTTGCCTTTGTAAAGGGAATGTGATTAAGGTTTGTGTCAGGTTTGTAGGGTTATGATAAAGGCGGGAACAGGGTGCCTGCAGACATTTGTTCGGAAAGTTCCCTAAGAAATTGTAAATGCTGCTTAATATTTTTGTATAAGAAATGGGTGGTCTGTCCGATTTAAAATCAAGACAGTGGTGCTTCCATTCCAGAAGCCCGCACCAGAAAATTTCTTCCCTTTTCTCAACAATCCATTGCCTCAAACCTCCCTTCCAGCTGGATGGGAGGACTGGAAGGTCTTTGTCTGAATCACAGGGTGCTTGCCTGAACCCAAGGAGAGAAACATGAGCAGAAAATCCCATCGAAGACGTTCCCAGCAGGGGATGACCCTGCTCCAGGTTCTCGTGACGATCGCCATCATTGGCATCATTGCTCGCATTGGGGCTGTGGGTTATTCCCAGAGCACCAAAAGAATTGCCTCGCAGGCACAGGCTGAGCAATTCAGAACCATGATCCGGGATGCTGCAACCATGGCAACCAGTCGCAGTTTGCCCCTCACCCTGACGGTGGCAAGTGGAGTGGCCACCCTGAAGAACGGCACCACAGTGATGCGCACCCTGACGGTGGACAAAATCACCACAGGACTGGGCACATCACAAAGCATCAATTTTGATACCACAGGTCGAGTTTCGTTTTCCAGTGCAGCCAGTTCGCTGAGCATGAAGGTGAACAGCAAAGACAAAACCCTGCTGGTCAGTGGCATCGGACAGACGAGGTGGCAATGATGGACAGGTTCAGCAAAACACCCTCAAAACAGCAAGATTCCAGGGAAGCAGGTTTCACCCTGGTTGAAGTGTTGTTTGCGTTTTCACTGCTGTTGATCCTGATGGTGGCCACCAGCAATCTGGCGGTCAGCACCTATCAAAGTGATTTTCAGGTGGGGCAGCGCAACCAGATGAACCAGATTGTCATGGGCATGGGAAGAAGAATTCTGGCTGGAGATTCGCTGGTGTTGCCTGCATCAGGTCAGACCTCTCGCACTTTTACAGCCAGTGGTCTGCAGGGCATGGGTTTTCAGAACACCACCAACCTGACTGCAGTTGTCACTGCCACCACCAACGTGACATACAGCAGCAACACCTATCTTCAGTATCAGATCAGGGTGTGCTGGAAGACCAGGACCTGTGTGACCACCTACATGGCTGCTCCGGAGGGAACCTGATGCGCCGCCTGTCTGCTGTAGGAAAGAACACCAAACAGCGCAGCGAGCAGGGTTTCACCTTGCTGGAATTGCTGCTTGCCATGGCCATCATGGGGATGTTGCTGGTTTCCCTCTTCAATTTTGTACAGACCATCAGCAAAACCTCCACCGATGTGCAGGGCCGCATCAATGCCCATGATGCCGTAAGGCGTCTTGCGGAAATGGTGACCCAGGAATTGCGCTCTACCGCTTTTGGAGTGGTGGCAAGCCAGCCTTACGCTCCCAATGCCAGCCAGATCAGTGTTCTCAGTCCAGTGGCCACCTCGGGCAACACGGTGGCAGGCATTGGTGTGATTGATGCCGCTGGTTTCTCCACAGCCACCACAGTGTCTACTTACACAGGGACCCTCTCCGCAGTGGCAGCCAACTCTTACCTGGTGTTGCTCAGCGGATCCAGTGCCCGCCTGTTGCGCACCACGGCGGCCACCAGCACCAGCACCAGCCAGGTGTTCACCCACACAGGATGCCAAAATGTCCTTTCTGGAGCATCTGCCACCCTTTCTCTGGTGACCCCGGTGGGTTACCGCTACGACAGCGCAGCCAAAATCCTGTATGAAAAACGGGGTGCCAACCCAGAAACCATTCTGGCCTGGGGCATTTCCAACTTTGCCCTGAGCTACACCTATGTGAACACCACCACTGGAGTTGAAACCACCAGCACCACCTTCAGTGGTGCTCTGGTGACCAATGCAGGGAGCCCGGTGACCACTTCTGCACTGCGCCGAATCAACCTGCTGGTGGGCATGACCGAGAACGGCAAAACCCAGACCATCAGCAACACCGTCAACCTGATTTCGCCCACTGGCCTGAACATCACCTCTTACACGGAGTGCGTATGATTGAAGACACCTGCTCTCAACCTGAACAAAGACGGCACAACCAGGGTGTGGCTTTGATCTCTGTGCTGCTTTCCATGGCCCTGGTGCTGGCCTGCCTGGGACTGCTTGCCACCCGTTCCATGCAACAGATCCAGTCGTCAGGAGATTCCATGAAGATGTCTGCTGCCACCCTGGCTTCTTACAGTGGACAGAACATGGTGACCAAAGCCCTGAAGGGCACCATCCGCAATGACCTCACTCAGGCAGTGATGACCACCAGCCATTCCACCAGCCGCTGGTCTTATGGCACAGGGACAGGCACCGTACCAGATGCGGCCACAGTGGACACCGATCTGGCCATTGTGAAAACCCGTTTGCAGGGATTTGCAGACACTGCATTTTGCAGCGGCACCCCCACTTTTGTGGACAAAGCCACCATCAACATTCGGGTGCACTTTACGGCCACCGCTTGTGGGCAGGCCATCCCTTCCAACATCAGTTTGCCTCCAGGGCGTTTTGTGGAAGGCGCTCCCCGCAACGGAACAGGAAGTGTGGCAAACCAGACCTACAGCCTGCCTTACCTGGTGGTGGTGACAGGCAACAAAGGCAAGTCCAAACGCCTGACCACCCTGCTCGGTGAGTACCAGTTTCAGGTGGGTCGCAGTTCTTTTGCCCGTTTTGGCCTCTTCACCAACGTTCACCAGAGTGCTGCAGGCAGCGATGTGGTGTTCACCAACAACATCCTCTATGACGGACCAGTGCACACCAACGGCAAGTTCTACTTCTCCACCGGAACGCCCTACTTTGGTTCTTATGTGACTTCTGCTGGGTGCAACAATTCCACCTGCACCACCCAGACACCCAGCGTGAAAATTCCTTCGGGAACACAGGCAGCGTCTGTGGCCAACACTGCTTTTTCTGGAGGCACCAACAGCTCCAACTGTGTGCAATATCAGGTGTGTCCTGAACTGGTCAAAGGCATTGATTTCAATGCTTCTTACATTCCCATGCCCACCAACAGTTCCAACCAGCAAGCTGCAGCCCAGGCGGATGGCATTTACTATGCTGAAAGCAGAACCCTCAAGATGTGGGCTGCCGATGCAAACGGTGCAGCGCCTGCAACAGGCGTTGCTGCCACCGCGCAGTACATCCAGACCTGCAAGACCAGCAACACGGCGGTCTGTGAAACCTGGCGCATCACCATGGTCAACGGCCAGATGGTGAAACAGAAAAACACCAGCACCACCACCACATGGGGCACTGCCACCAATTCCTGGGCAGCCGCCACTTCTTTTAATGGTGTGGTTTATGCCACAGCGTTCAGCCGCCTGGGAGGGCCAGATCGCACTGGAACCACGCCTGCTACAGCTCCCGCTGCACTGGCCTCTTTTGCCCAGATCACTGTGGCCTCGGATGGCAACATCCGCATCAATCGGGACCTCAAATATGAGGACACCCCCTGCAGTGGCAGCCTTGCCCGTGCTGCCAACGGCACCATTCAGACGGCCACCTGCAACAATCTGGGTGCAGACAACATCCTGGGCATTTACAGCCAGAACGGCAGTGTTTCTGTGGCCAGTCAATCCAGCTGTGTGTCTTCCACCTCCTGCACGGCCACCCAGAAGCTGGACCATGCCCCCAACGATGTGACCATTCAGGGCGTGGTGATGAGCAGCACCGGTGAATTCAATGTGGAAAGCTACAACAGTGGTCTGGACCGTGGAGCCATCAACCTGCTGGGCGGCGTGATCGAGAACTACTATGGTCCTGTGGGCACCACGGGTGGGACAGGTTTCAAGCGCTCTTTCACCTATGACCAGCGGCTCTTGCAGGGGATGTCCCCTCCTTACTTTCCCACCACCCCCAACGATGAAGTCACGGCGGTTTTCACCAAAGGATATGGGATCAAAGAGCAGTAAAGCACCTCAAAGCACTTCAAAGCCAGCGTGGCGCACAGAACCAGGGGCATGTCCTCTGGTTCTGTGCTTTTCTGGGCAAAATCTCATGCTGTTGCAGTGAAAAAACCGCTAAGCTCTGATTGTGCTGCAACGGGATCCATGCACCTGTCCGGTGAATTGTCTTTTCAAGAATTTCTGCTAGAATGCAAGTAAGTACTTGCATGCATATGGAGGCACCATGCGCAAAATCCTCTTGACCCTCATGCTGTTGGTTCCCATGGCCCGCGCCACTGATCTGGAACTGGGAGGCGGAATCACCTGCACCTGCCCCCGTTTCCATGTGGAACTCAGCCAGTTTGCCGTGGGAGACAGCACCACACTGCTGGCAGGAGCCAGCGACCAGGCCCTCTGGCTCGGTGCAGACACCACGTTTGATCTGGGGGTGGCAGGCAACCTGACGGCAAGCCTGAAAACCCGCTATGCCTGGAGCCAGCATTACCGCATTGAAGGCAAACTCAGCGGGGTGCTGGGCAGCAAGGCCACCGTGAACCTGCAGGCCCACTACGGCACAGCCTCCCTGTCCTACTTTGACCAGTACCCGGCTTTCTCGCTGACCCCCGAAACAGACCGTACAGGGTTTGGCATGCAACTGGATGGCAAATACCGCCTGGACCGCCAGTGGGCCCTCACCACAGAAGGCGGGTTTGGCACAGAAAACCGCTTTCAGGCCGGAGCGCAATTCCGGGAAAGCCAGAACGAATACCGCTTTGCTGCACTCTGGCAAAACACCGACAAAGGAAATGTGTTCGGAGGAACTGCAGGGCTGACCTGGCGGGACGACAATTCCACCCTCACCCTGGATGCCCTGGCCGGACTGCGTGGAAACCAGTTCGTGTGGGGAGGCAAAGTCACCGTGGCCACCTACCAGATTGAGGACTTCTTCGACAGCGATGTGAAGGTTTTTGCTGCTTACGAACCTTACCGGGATGCCACTTTCCCTTTCCGTTATGGGCTGGAAACCACCACTCCAATGCAAAATGGGCACCTTGACTTTGCGGCTTATTTCACGGAAGGAGGATATGCCTTTCAGGCCAGTTACAAGTTCACCCTGGACCCCGAACCCGAAGAACCAGCTGAAGACGAACTGAATGAGTGAATGTTCGTTTACGCGCTTAAAAGACTTCTCACCTCTCAGGAAAGCAGACTAAGACCATGAAAAGAGTGCTGTTTACCGTTCTGCTGATGGGCTCTGCTGCCTTTGCCCAGACCGCATTGGCCCAGACCGCCGATGACATCATGGGCAAAGTGCAGGCCAGCCAGAAAGCCGTCAAGGACGTCACCATCAAAGTGGTGGGCAAGGCCGAACTGGACAACGGATCCCAGAGCATCGACCTGGACATCCAGACCATCCCTTCCCTCAACCTCACCCGCATCAACTTCAATGCCCCGGATGCCCTGGCAGACAATGTGGTGGTGATCGACAAGAACACCGTTTCCAACTACCTGTTCCTCACCAACCAGGTGACGGTGCAGAGCGCCAAGAAAGCCCGTCTGGAAGGGTTCAGTTTTGACTTCACCAGGTTCGCAGATTTCTCCACGGAACTGGGCAAAGACAAATTCACCCTGAAACTGCTCAGCACCGACACCGCCAAAGACGGCAAAGTCTACGTGATCGAGGCCACCCCCAGAGAGCAGGACCTGGGATTCACGCGCACCCGCGTGACCATCACCGAAAACGGCTGGCGGCCCCTGAAAATGCAGGCCCTGGACAGCAAAGGCAAGGTGCTGGCAGACCTGAACTTCACCACCTGGAAAACCAACAGTGGCCTGAAAGCTGCTGCCCTGAAAAGCCTGCCCAAAGACGCCCAGATCATCAAGAAATAAAACCCGGAAACACCTGCAGGAGAGCAACAGCTCTCCTGTTTTGGTTTCCAGCCCTACGCCATTCCCCGGAGGCCAGACCCAGCACAGATGTTTTACAGTGGGTTCACATGGATTTGACTTTGCTGGACGCAACGGCCCTGGCCGCAGGCATACAGGATGGAGCATGGACTTCGGAAGCTGTGGTGCAGGCTTTCATTGAAAAGCAGCGGGCCTTGCAGCCCCGACTCAATGCAGTGGCTTTTGAAGGTTACATGCAGGCCCTGGAAGAAGCCAGAATGCGGGACAGGGAAACGGCCCAGGGGCATTCCAGAGGGCCACTGCACGGGGTGCCCATCACCATCAAAGATTGGATCGATGTGGCAGGGTTGCCCTGTGCCGGAAACATGCCAGAGCACCTGGAACGCAGACCTGCAATGGATGCCAGCAGTGTGGCAAGACTCCGGGCCGCTGGAGCCATTGTGCTGGCCAAAACCACCGTCACCGCAGACAGTCCGGTTTACGGCAAGACCAACCATCCCCTGAACCCGGACTACAGCCCCACAGGGTCCAGCAGTGGAGAAGCGGCACTCATCGCGGCCTGTGGCAGTCCTCTGGGCCTGGGCAGCGACTCTGGAGGCAGCATCCGGCAACCGGCGCACGTGTGTGGGATTTACGGGTTGAGGCCCACCTCTGGCAGGGTGCCCATCACCGGGCATTTTCCACCTATTGCCGCCCTGATTGACCCTCGAACCGTGATTGGCCCCATGGCCCGCAGCCTCAGGGACATTGAACTGGCCTACCAGTTGATCAGTGGACCAGATGGTCTGGACCACACGACACCACCTGTTCCACTGTCTTTTGCAGAAACCGCACCGGCAGACCTGAAAGTGCTCTGGTACAGCCACCATCCTGAGCACGCCCTGCACCCGGACATCGCAGCAGCTTTGCAGGATGCGGTCAACCAGTTGCAACACGCAGGCTTGCAGCTGGAAAGCTGTGAACCTCCCTTGCTGGACCAGGTGATGCCCCTCACCCACAGGTACTGGCAGACCACAGAATCCAGACAGGCAGACCACTGGGAGCCCTGGGAGCCTGGATCCCTCTCAGGAGAGGAAGTGGGCGAACTGTACTTCAGGTGGGACCACTTCAGGCGCACCTGGATGCAGTGGATGACAGATGCAGACCTGATCCTCTGCCCCATCTCAGATCAGCCTGCAAGGCCCCACAGTGAGCCCTCTGGCAGCGTGGCCTACACCGCCACTTGCAGCCTGCTGGGATGGCCCTCCCTGAGTGTGCCTTGTGGCAAGACCGCAGACGGTTTTCCCATCGGGGTGCAGCTTGTGGCAAAACCCTGGAGGGAAGACCAGTTGTTTCAGGTGGCCCGATGGCTGCAGTGACTTTTGCTTCAGTGATTCATTCCATCCAGCTTTTCCAGGTGGCCTCATCTGCCCCAATGGTCACTTTCTGACCGAAACGCACCAGAGGCAAAATCAGCAGGTCTGGGTTGTCCTGCACCAGTTCCAGCCAGCGTTCCTCGGAAAGCTTCATGAACTCCAGCCCTTTTTTCTGGTAGGTCTTGCTGTTTGTGTCGATCAGACCCAGCAGACCACCCGCTTTCTGGGTGAAACGGGCCAGTTCCCCTTTGGCGATGGGGCGCACCTCCAGGTCCACCTGATGGATCTTCACTTTGCGCTCTTTGAAGAAACGCTCTGCCTTGCGGGTGTCCTGGGATTTCTTGATTCCAAAAATCTGTACTTCCACAGAGCCAGTTTACCCGAGGCTGTGGCTTTGAGGGGATGGTTTTAAGGGGCCCGGATCAGGATGACGGGAAAATTGTCTCCTTCCTGTTCTTGCAGACCTTGCTTGCAGAAGTAACTGGCCTGCTGTTCCAGCACCTCAAAAACCCGGTGCTGGTCGCTGAACCGCAGAAAATCCTCGGTGAGGCGCAAAACAATCCCTCTGGCCGGGTGGGCGGCAGGGTCCATGAGTGTGACATCAATGGTGTGGCGGCCTCCTCCGGTGCCGGTCACCTTGTATGGAAAGCCTTGCTGCGTCACGTGCTGCTGGGTGTGGGCCTGCAGTTGACCGATGGTGTGCTGAGAGAATTCCATGCCTTCATGGTAAAAAATCTGACCACAGAATTCTGTTCAATTTGAAACACAGGCCCCAAAACGCGCAATCCCTCCCACTGTTGCAGGCAGGGGAGGGATCAAGGAGAGGTACGGAGCCTCGTTTGGAGGTGCAGAATCAGAAGTTCAATTCGTCCCATCTATCAATCCAGAACGGTCTTAATCCAGAACAGTTTTCAGGAAGACAGGTTGTTTTTCGGGGGTTCTGGTGGCAGGTGTGGTCAGGCGGTCAATCAAGAGCACCAGGCCAAGGAGCAGGCTTCCGCAGACCAGACCGATTCCCAGTGAAAGTACGAACAGCATGTGTGCCTCCTTTTCCTTGATGCGAAGAGATGGGTGTTTGACTCTTGCGTCGGGGTCATTTATTGACCTGCCTTAAGGTTACTCATGAAGACTGAAAATCCCCTGAAGACGCCTGAACCACTTCTGAACGTTGCTGAAGGTGTTCTGATGGACGGTGGTCTGGGCAACCCAACATGAAGATTCACATTTTGTACCCGGTTCAGACACTTGCGGCTTGAAAAGACCAGAGGTTTTTTTGCTGTCTGGAATGTGAACGACTGCGGTGTGTGGAATGTGGAGGTGTGGGTGTTGACATTGCTGAAAATTCTGCGTATACTTTCTGTCGCTGCGCAAGAAAAGGCACAGCACGAAATGGGTTGTTAGCTCAGTCGGTAGAGCAAGTGACTTTTAATCACTGGGTCGTAGGTTCGAGCCCTACACAACCCACCACAGAAACCCCCGTCCTGGACGGGGGTTCTTGCTTTTGTCATTAGGTCTAATCTTGCAACAAAAGACCCAAATACAACAATCTTGCAACAATGGTATACCAATCTAGCTTCCATCCACGACGTTGAATTGTATTAAATACTAAACGCTTTGTGGTAGTATTCTGCTGTGACCTTACTTGATTTTATGACAAACCCTTGGGTTTCACTGACTGGTTGGTTAGTAGGCTTTATATCTCTGGGAGTTACTATATACGCTTATCACACCACCAAGAGATTCAAGGCTATAGTATATAGCATAGATTCTTTGAATATTATTAGTAAAGAAATAGGAAACTTTGCGAATATTCAGGTTCTTATGAACGGAGAAAATATACAAAGTCTAAAAATTATTAATGTCAATTTCGTTGTCATAGGGAGAGATGCTATAAGAAAAAACGATATTAGAAAAAACGACCCCTTTAGGGTTGTTTTGAAGAATGGAATTTTGTACGATTTGGGATTTGAAGACAATAATCTGGGTATTAATCCTATCAGGCAGAATAAATCTATCATCATTGATTTTAGCGACTTAGATCAAGGAGATAGCTTTACTATTTCCTTGCTGTGTAATGAAGAATCCTTGGAGAGTGATATTCAGGTAGAGGGTAAAATATTGGAGTGTAAAATAATTGAAAAACGCAAAGAAAATATTAACGATGTTATAGATGTAGTATTAGATTCTAGTGATTATCTAATGCCTAATTATATCAGATTTATATATAGGATTATATCTCATTACAAGAAATAGTTTAATTGACTCTTATTAAGCCTTTTATAGAATTTGTGGCAGTAGTAATGCTATTTTCGGCAGTATTCAGCGTCCTGTTTGCTTTGGCCAGCTCCCGAGTGATAAAAACGGCCCCCAAGATGTTGGCCAGTCCCACAACAATGAACCCTGTGACCATGATGCTCTCTGCCCTGCTCAGCTTCTTTTTCATTTCACCACGCATTCCATTTCTGGGTGTGCAGCTCAGGGTGCCTTCTGGCGATCCCCAGCACCCGGTCTGTGTAAACGTAAGCCGTACACCCGCACTCTGAAGCCCACACCGATAGGGGATAGGTGCCGCACGGACGGCTACACCCGTCCTGCAGGTAAGTGGAAAATCCCCCTGGCCCCATGCCATACATGCGGAGGGTGTTTTTCAGGCTGTTCTTTGCTGCAGACTGGCCATGCCTGAGTTGCTTCATGTATTTGATGCCTGCCCTGACCGCAGCATCCAAGCTCTGGGGCGGATAGTATTCGCCTACACTCTTGCAAGCAATGGCGGTCATCTGGAGCGGTCCTATGGCTCCTGCGCGGTTGGGAGTCAGGTCTGTTGAAGGGTGCTCAGCAAACACATGGCCCAAAAGAAAATCCAGAGGGTAGCTTTCTTCATGGGCCACCACAGCCAGAGACACAGCCAGCTTTCTGCGTTCCAGGGCGTTCAATTTGCAGCCCTCTTTCTTCAAGGCTGCATCTGTCGCATCTATCAAAGCAAAACGGTCCCAGGACACTGCAGGGGTGGTGTCTGCAACGTCCAGATCTGCAGGGGCTTTCTTGGATGCCTGTTTTGCTTTGACCTTCTTCACGGTACGGACGGCAGCAGGTGTGCAGGCACTGGTGAGAAGCAGCAGGCCCACAATCACTAGCACCGTTTTTACCTTTGGTCTTTCCATCCCGAATCCTCGTTTCCGTGCATGGAACGGATCTTTTGCATGCTGTGCCTGTTCTTGGTTTCCCAGCCACCCCGTTTGAAATACACAAAGGCGTTCAGATCGTCCAGGGTGGCCTGCATGCCTTTTGCAGACCCATAGAAATGATTCAGCACCAGGCCTGCAGGAAGGGGCAGTTTCAGCACCACATGGGGCAGGTCCACCGGATCCGGGACCACATGCCCAGTGCTGTCATATGCGCCTGGCAGGATCATGTTTCTGGTACCTCCTCGATCTTCAGGCAGACTGCACGGAAGCCCCGCACATCTGCAGTCGGAAAGATGCACGCCTGAAACTGGATCATCCCTGTGAGGGGTGTTGCCAGCATGCTTGCTGCAGCAGTCTGCATGGCCTGAATGCTCAAATCCACCTGCTGCAGTTCATGGTCCAGAGGCACAGAACCGATGTTCTCTTCAGTGTCATCTTTGCGGAGCAGGAAAATGTTGAAGGTGTGTCGGTACATCATGGCCCCCTGGTGAAGTTGACATCAATGACAAAAGTCACCGTGTTGGATGCAGTTTTGATCAGTGGCGTGGTCCATTTGAAAATGAATCCACTGGCTATATTTGCACTGGTGATGATGTTCGACCCGAGCACCATTTCCCGCATGGTCATGTTTGCCTGTGCAGTCGTGAGGGCAATCCGCTTGGTGATCTTGCGGGAGTTGCCCACATAGGTATCTGTGGTGCCGTGGTTGTAACCCACAGAGCTGAAGAACCATGTGCCCACCTGGTTGGCAGTTGGCAAAGCAATATCAGTGGCATGAAAAGCCACTTTGAAACTGCCAGAGGTTGTCAGCAATTCTTGAAACAGGGTTGCAATCCCTGTGGATGTGGCCCAAAAACCACCGTTCCCGCTTTGTGTGCCCAATCCCGTCAAATCAAAACTGACTGCACCCAAGGTGTTGGGCAGGGTGAGGGTCAAAATGTGGGTCAGTTTCAACTGCTTCCCACTGGCCACTGCAATGGTGGTTGGGTTGTTGCTGCCGTCCCTAAAAAGCTCTCTGATGGACAGTGAACCTGTGGCTGCTTTTGCCAAACCCCATTCTGTGAGGTTGTAGCTGGCAACAAAATTGATGACCCTGACCTGTGTGATGGTGGCTTTGTAGTAGCCGTTGATAGCGTCATAACTGTAGACTTCGCTCTGCTCTGATTGGAAGCCGCCTGTGTCTCCCTGAATCACCACCTGATTGGTCAGGGTGGTTTGACCCACTGCTGGAGCGGTGGAACCTGTGCCCACTGCAAAGTAGGTGCGCCACTGGCCCCAATTGAGGTAGGTCATGCTGCCTGACGTGCCTGATACTGAAGAAGTAGAGCCGAAAGCCTCTAAACCACTGTCCAGGATCATGTTGTGCTGCTCATGGACGTGCTCGACAAGTCCAGTCTGCAGGTCAATCACTTCAAAGATGGCCCGACCTGACAGACCCACATTGATGGGGATGGTTATGTCCATGTGCCTCCTGCAATTGTTCCCGTGACGGTCAGGGTGTCGCCTGCCGTGTACCCAATTCCTGGGGAGTCCCAGAGGCCTGTTGCAGGACTGCCCGAAACAGCCATGCTGTCTGCTGCACTGTAGGGAATCACCAAAGAATCCCAGAGGCCTGTTGCTGGGCCACCTGCGATGCTCAGGGTGTCTGCTGCAGAGAAGGCATAGTTTGCAATGTTCCAGAGGCCTGTTGCTGGGCCACCGGAGAAGGTGAGCAGATCACCTGCAGCGAAGGCATAACCTACGGTGTCCCAGTCACCAGAGGCTGCAGCAGTCACACTTAAGGTGTCCTCTGCACGGTAAGGGTAAAGCGGGCTGACAAAGCGCACTTCTGCACCTTTGTGGTCATGCAGCAGGATCCGGGACATGTAAGGGTAAGCAGCCACCTGATCCAGAAAAGCAGGAAGCTGCAGGGTGCTGACCTGCGTTTGGTCCTGGTAGGTGTTGCGCTGGTGGCTGACCTGCAGGTGCAGGCGTTCCAGGTCCAGGCAGTACAACAACACGTCACTGTCAGGGGTGAAGTAATGCAGGTGCGCGTCCATCAACAAGACCGGATCCAGACCATCCACCTGCTGGTAAGTGTACTGGTGACTGACAGGGTTCCACTGACGGACGTGAATCACCTGATCCAGTTCATAGGCAAGCACCGGACGGGCTGCCTGGTCAAAGGCAAGTGAAATGTGCCTGGCCCGATTTGGGAGGACAGGCAGGGGTTCGTCTGGTTCCACTTCTTGGAAGTCAGAGCCTTGTTTTTGCTGCAGGATCAGGCCGCGTTTGCGGTCCCAGGTGATGCGCCAGATGGCCCCGAAAAGCTCCTGATAGGTTCCGTTTCCCACTGTTGCCAGGGTGAGCGGCCCCCAACACCTTGCATCTTCAAGGACGTTCCAGGGGCCTGCTGAATAGAGCTTGATTTTGAATTCCAGCATGGCCCATCCCCTTACTGCACCAGCACCTGGTACTTGATTTCATCCTCAGGGGTGACAGGTTCCAGCATCATGCCTTTGAGGTAGCAAGACACATTGATGGTGGTTCCGGGCAGCAGCACATGGGGTTTCCCGGGCATGCCTTGCTGGTCCAGCAGAATGACCCGGATGGGGTTGTCTCCCATGTTGCTGTAGTAACCCCGGCTGATCAGGCGGTTCTGGTTGTCTGACTCAAACTGCAGGGTCTGTCTGGTGGTCGCAGGTGTTTCGTAGGTGTCATAGATCAGGGGCAACTGGGTGAGGTTCCGGGCACCATACCGGGTTCCTGCAGGGGTGGTGTCTACAGGAATCACCCCATATTCCTGTTCCAGAATGCGTGAAGTTCGGGCAGCAGCACCGTACACCGCTTTGATGGCCTGCATGGTCTCCTGAAACGAGCACTTCAGGGTGTGCTCGAATTCAGGAATGCGTGCCAGAAGCTGCTGTAAGCCAGGGAACATCAGGCAGCCTCTTTCACATCAGGACGCACGCCAGTCTGGGCCATGAACCGTTCCAGCACCACCGTGTTTCGTTCAATGGCCTGGGTGTTGCGCTCAATGATGGGGCCAAGTTTGGAGACACTTTGCACCATGAACCACGCCACCAGACCAAAGGCCCCGAATTTTTGCAGGAGGTCAATGTATTCCATTATTTGCTGCCTCCACAGTTGCCACCGCAGCCACAGGGCTTTTTGCCTGCATCCTTGGGCACCAGATGGTAGCCCAGTGCGAAGCCTGCAGCAGACACCAGAAGCCACACGGCACTTTGCCCGATCCCCTGATAAAAGCCTTGTCTGACCAGTTCTTTGGGCTTCTCCATGTTTACTTCTTGCCTTTCTTTTCACCGAACAGGACAGACACACCGACACCCAGCAGGGCTACCCCACCGATCCCGAGGATCCAGGGCATGTATTGCTGCAGGGCTGCAGAAGCAGGCTTGTTGGTGCTGGTGGTCCCGCTGGGGCTTCCAGAGGTGCTGGTGCTGCCAGAGCCACCCGTCAGAGGGAACAGCTCATCAGCGGTGGGAATGTGTAAGTTCCCCCCGACACTGACCCCGAAATCAGAGCCTGTACCGCTGCTGCCTCCGATCAGGGTGCCTGTCCCACTGGTGCTGCCAGAGCCTCCCAGCGTCCAGTGAACGCCAAAGTCCTGGGTTTTGTTGGCAGTGGCCTGATTTTTGAGGTCATCCACGCTGTAAAAAGGCTGCAGTTGGTTTGTCACAGAGAATTCTTGGGACATTTCAGACTCCTTAGGAGAGGTAGACCGGAGGTTTGCCCCCGGTGAGGCTGTAGGAACCGCCGCCATTCAGAAACTGACTGAGCAGGCCAGAACTGGAGGTGCTGCCTGCAGCACTGGTGGCGGCAGAAGTGCCTTCACCACCGGGCACAGGGTTCACTTTGGGAATGTCCACACCAAGGGCCTTGAGGTTGCCGATCAGGTTCATCTGAAGGCTGTCCAGCTCTGACATTTTGGTCAGCAGTGGACGTTTCAGGTCAGCTTTCCTTTTGCGCCATTCGTCATCCAGGATCTTGTCGTAGCCTTCTGAAAGGTCGCGTTTGGTGCCGCATGCAGGTCTGAAAATCCAAGTGGTGTTTGCTTCGCAGTCAGACACATGACGGGATTTGATGGCTTCCACCAGCTCCTGAGGCACAGACTGACCATCAATGTTGTTGCACTGGTCAATCAGGCGTTTCAGTTCGTTCTGGCATTGATTAAGTTGCTGCTTCAGCTCAAAAATTTTGTCGTTTTTGCGCTGCAAGGCTTCCCGCTCGTTCTGTTCCTGAATTTTGCGCAGGATCTCAGCCTGAATGTCTGCAGGCTTGTCTGAGAGGGTGTAGCTGCCCTGTGCAGGATTCGAGAATCCAGGGTTGGCGGTCATGATGGGGTTGCTTGCACTGCCAGGTGCTCCAGCGGTTGGAGAGGTGGCCACGTTTCCTGCAGGAGAGACCTGCACCCCTGCTGGTGATCCTGCAGGTTTGTGGAGGGCTTTGTAGGCGAGGAAGCCCACACCTCCCAGAGCAGCCACACCGGAAAGGGTGAGCAGGATGGTCATTGTTGTGTCGTTTTTGCCCATGTCACCAGTCCTTTAGGATGGGAGTGAAAGCCCAGTTTTCCCCGATGTATTCGGTGTTGACCGTTCCTGTGTCTTTGAGTTGGCTGATCGGGTAGCCCGTGCTGATCCCCACCGTGACTCTGGGCAGATCTGGGTTTGCATGGTCAGGAATCAAAACCCCACCGATGGGTTTCTTGTATTGCCCTTGCAAGAGGACACGCCAGGCGGCGTACCCTCCTGCACCCAGCACCCCAAGGAACAGGGTGATCCCGAGGAGCTTTTTGGTTTTCATCAGTCCTGCACCAGTTTGAAAGCGACCAGTCCAGCAGCCAGCACACCCACCCCGATCAGGCCATACATGACGTATTTCTCGTTGGCTTTGGCCTGAATTTTGTCGTGTTCAATCTGGGCTTGAGCAGCAGCCTGTGCTGCAGAGGCTTGCGCATTTGCTTGAGCAATGGCGGTCTGATCAGGGAACAGACCTTTTGCCACGGTGGGAACAATGCCGATCAGAGCGCCCAACAGGTCCATGAAAAACCTCCTTAGAAGCCGCCGCGCAGAATCTCTTCAGCCTTGGCGTTCAGGGCTTGAGCGTCCAGCACTTTGATGGGTTGGGTAAAGGCATTCAGGGCCAACTCGTGGCCTGCTTCTACAGACCACTCAATGGGCACTGGAGACTTCACGTTGATGAACAGCCGCCAGTCCTCAGGCAGGATGAACACGTCACGGCTGCCCAGGACCACAGCACTGCGGATGTTGGTTTGGTCCACTTCATGCAGCTTGCGAAGAGGTGCATCAAAGATCTTCAGACCGATGGCATCTGATCCTGCAGGACGCTGTGCAGAAATGGTCAGGGTGCCTTTGCTGGTCAGGTAGTAAACCTTGATGCGGTTGGTCCCGGCCAGTTTGGTGATGTTGACCGATTCATCGTCGTAGTCAATGTTCAGAACGTTGGTTTGCGTCCAGGTGGTGCCGCCGTTGCTGGAGATGTAGGCCCGGATGTCAGGGTGATTCTGTGCAGGCAGGGTGGGTGCAGGTCTGGTGCTCTTGCTGAAAGCACCTCCCTGAGGAGCCAGCTCCACGGTGTGAACCACATCTGAATCTGTGGCAATGGCAAATTCGTACTTGGCCATGATGTACATGGTGAAAGGAATCTGCCCTTTCAGAGCGTACAAGTGGCCTTTGGGCACTTCCAGGTAGGCGATGGGGGAGAGGATGCCCGTCTGCTGTGTGCCAACCTTAAAATCAGGTTGGGTGAACACAGTGGAGCGACTGGCTCCGAGGGCCAAAGCAATGTTCAGAAGGTTTGGAAACATGTTTCAGTCGCTCCTTAGTTGAGTTCTTGTGCCATGATCTCGAAGTAGCTGTTGTTCCAGTTGATGGCAGTGGTGGAAATCAGGCTGATCACCAGCATTTCCCCTTCCCGCAGGGTGATCCCAGGAACGTTGAGGTCTGCAGCAGCCACCAGTTGGGTCTTGTAGTCGTCATTGCGCTGTTGGTCGGTGCTGAGTTGCCTCCAGGGGCTGTAAGGGAGAGCACGCAGGTTGGTTTCAAACTCGTCTGCAGGACCAAGCACTCCGAAGACCAGCTTGCTGCCCCCGGGAATTTTGTTATTTGACACATCTTTCAGTTCGGTGATGAAGTGAACGCCTTTTGCAATGCCGTTTTTCAGTTCGGTGGCGTTGGGAATGGTGATGGTGCTGCCTTTGGGCACTTTGTAGCGGAAGATTTCAGTGCGCACATTGGCAATGTTGGCGGTGAGGGTGACGACATCTGAGCTGTTTTCGCTGGAAATGGTGATGTTGCGGGATCTGGCCATGTGGGTTTGCTCCTTTACCTGAGGGCAGGGAAGAATTCTTGAATGAAGTGGGCAGCCGCAACGGAAGCAGCACCCAGACAGCCGTACTGCAGCAGACCGGACTTGTCAGGGACATACTCAATGCACGCCACTGCACCGACCATGATTCCCAGGCGCAACAGTTGGCGGTTGGTGCCCAGTTTTGCGTCAATGGTGCTGGTGGCCTTTCCAGCAGAGTCTGCGCGGTAATAGACCACGTTCCCGCTGGAGTCACGGGAAGCCACCCCGAACATGGCCCGGTTGCTGGTGTAGGCGGTCTTTTCGACTGCAGCACCGATCACAGCACCCACTGCAGTTGCAGAGAGGCGAGGATCCTGCAGGAGACCCATGATGTTTCCATCCGGTTTGGAGAGCAGTTGATTCTGGTTGATCATGGTGTTACCTCACTTTTTCTTTCCTGCACGCACTTCCCATTTGCCTGTGCTGGGCCTCTGGAAATAAATCACGCTGTTGTGGGTCTTTCTGGCCTTGTCTGCTGCACTTTTGGCGGCTGCTTTGCTGTCGTGTTCACTGAGCTTCATGTCTCACCACCTCACACGGCTCTGAGTTCTTCAAAAAACCTGGTGTTGTCTGGTCTGCGTCGGACGACACCCATCCGGTTATGAAGTCGGTCAATCACGATGTACTCCGGTCCTGCCCTGTCTTTGATGGGCATGGCCAGCAGGCCCGGATCCGGGATGGAAGCAGAAAGCGTGGCTTCGATGTGCTTGCGGTTGTTCACTTCCGTGGTGGGGAAGATGGCCCAGATGTTGACGGCATTCAGCACCATCTGGTGAATGGTGTAGACGCTGGTGGAGGCAATTTTCTGGAAGGCAAAGACCATGTGAATGCCGTATTTGCGGCTCTCGGTGCAGAGAATGTTGGCCTCAAGGCTGTACATCATCTTGTTGAAGAAGGTGGGCGTTTCATCGGTTACGAACAGCACCCTGCACCCGTCTGCTTCGTATTCGCCCAGTTCAAAAATGGCCTGATACAAGGCACTCAGGAAAGGTTTCAGGGGTTGCCCAAAGTTGGGCACCTCAAAGTGAACAGAGCCGTAGTGCTGGATCAGGGCTTTCAGGGCCTCTGGGGTGTAGGTGGCCTTGAGGCGGTCCTTGTTGAAGCGTTCCTTGTGGGCACAGAATTCACTGAACTCTTTTGAGGTGTTCAGCACCACCAGAAAGAGGTATTTGGGGGTGGGGTTCTGGTAGGACTTGATCAGTTCCCGCACGTAATGGGACTTGCCAGATCCCATCTGCCCGATGCAGGCAAAGACCGGGGATTGACCGCCTGCCATTACTCCTGCACCTCTTCAGGTTCTGCAGGTTCTGGCTCTGGGGCCAAAAGGATCACCCGCTCTCTGATCACCACAGGAGGATGGATCAGAGACAGCACACCAAAGCAAGCCAGGGTGCTGAGCAAAATGAATTCCCAGCGCTTCATAACCTGCACCCAGAGCTGACAGATTCAAAGTCAATCAGGCCATACCGAGCAAAGAACACTTTGGGGTTCTCGAAGTAGGTCTGAACGTTGCTTTTGAGGATCTGCAGGGAGCCGCTGCCGTTCCAGTACGTGGGGGTGGGCAGCTTTTTCTTGATGATGTCCAGGTGCAGATGGGCAGCAAAGGCTGTTCCGTTGTAGCCCTTGCCGATGGTGCCCAGTTGTTCCCCGGCCTGCAGCTCCTGCCCAACAGCACACTGGATGTCTTTCAGGTGGGCGTAACGGCTCCAGCGGTCCAGGTGGGGGTGCCACACAATGACGATGTTTCCCCACAGTGGGCCATTGTTGCGCACGATCTCAGAGACCACCCCATCAGAGATGCACCCTACAGGCATTCCCAGATCGGAGTCACCTCCGCCAGCACCGTTGAGATCCCAACCTGTGTGAAAGCCCTGTCCACCAATGGGATAGCAGGGGGTGCCTTGCTGGGCGAGATAAACGGTGTCCACCAAAAACTTGGTGATCAGGCCCCGTTTGAGGCGTTTGGGATCTTTGACGGGATGCACGATTTTAGGCATGTTCAGAACGCTCCTAACGGCTCGGGAAATTCGAGGCATGACCGAGGGCGAGTTGGTCAAGGTCCACACCATTGCTGCTGCCCCCGTCAGGAGCAGGATTTTCTGCTGTTTTCTGGTAAGGGGTTGCATACTGTCTCCTGGTGGAAGCAATGAAGTAACCGAGAACGCCGAGACCTCCCACCAGACGCACCCAGTCCGGTACACCGCTGACCATGCCACCTGCTGCGCCTGCCGTTTTCGCCAGCACTTCATTCAGGCCGATCATGTCCAGGGCAAGATGCAGAATTTCGTTCTCCATCAGGTCTTTCTGGTACGCCTTCTTCACGCTGTCGTGCAGGCCCATAGAGGAGAACTGGGCAATGCGTTTCAGCAGTTCATCGTTGGAGAGGGGTTTGATCTCCAGAGGCGGCTTTTCTTCTTTGTCTTCTGGTGCTGGGTTTGGATTTGCCTGCGCCTGAAAGTCGTCCAGGTCTGGTGCAGGTGCGTCCTCTGCAGGAAGCTGAACGTTTAAATCCCGCTCATCCATGACGACCCCTGAGGGTGAGGGCAGCCGCCCCGCAGAGCAGCGCACCACCCGCCACCAGCAGAGGCGCAAAAGGCAGTTTCAAGCTGCGCTTTGGTCCTGCTGGAGAAGTGCCAAGCACTGAAGCAGAGGAAGCCCTTTCACCACTGGCAGCTTTCTGCTCAGAAAGCACCAGCAGGGTGATGGGGTCCAGGTCCGTGATGGGCACGCCTGCATCTGCACCAGAGATTTGGGAAGAAGGGGGTGCAGATGAGGGCATGACCACAGGAGAGGACGCAGGAGAAGAAGCCGGTTCGGTGCCTCCGAAAGATCCACCCGTGACAGGGGCATCAGAGGACTTTTTGAGCCGTTCAAGGTTCATGATTGACCTCTGCGGCGTGGGTCGCTTTTCACGTACTCGTGGGCCTGTCTGGTGGCTTTGTAGGCATGCCTGACGTGCTCCCGAGCACCTGAAATGTGCCCTTTGGTTTCGGAATACACCTCTTTGGTGGCATCGGTGATGTCATATCCCCAACCGCGAATCTGGCGGATCAGCAGGGGAGAAACCACAATGATGGCAGCCAAAGCCCAGAGGCTTGAAGGATTGTTGAAGGCATCCTTTGCCACTTCAGTGGCGGTCACAGTGCGGGTGGGGTTGGTGGCTCCAGGGGTGCCTTGAGGAACCATCTGCACAATGGCCCCATCTATGAACTGCTTGGCATTGCTGATCGGGCCAGTGATTTGACCCCTCAGATCTTCCAGTTCTTTTTTCTGCTGCAGGGCCATGCCCACAGGAATCAGGCCCAGAATGATGGGCACAATTCGCACCAGCCAGGTCCAGATCAGGGCACCCATTTACTTCACCACCTTGATCCAGAACCAGAACGTTTTGTCTTTCTCGTCCCAGCCTTTGCGGGGCCTGAATTTTCCAGCCACAAAGTTGGACCTGGGCATCTTGATGTGGGGGTTCTGTTCTTCCAGAGCTGGAATGATCACCTTTCCCCAGAAGTCCCAAGTTCCGCCATTGTTGGCAATGAATTTCAGCAGCCAGGTCAGGGCTGCATTTTTGGCTTTCAGTTCGATTCGATAGTCACCAGGCGCGAGCGAATTTAACGGGGTGTCCAGACTCAAGTGCTTTTCGTCCTGTGCCATTGCTCCAGTGTGGTTTGCAAGCTTTGCAACAACAATTCCAGCATGTGAGTCCAACACGTCATTCCAAGTTGAAAATCCAAGGTGGAAAATATTTTAGTGGGACGGTAAAATCATGCTGTTGTTGGGAAAATCCTTTGCACCTGGAGATGGGTTATGGCAACCGAGATTTGGACCGATGAAGAACTGGACGCGGCTGTAGGTGCATACGTTGAAATGTTGAATCAGGAAAAAGAGGGAAAGCCTTATGTAAAAATGGATTACAACAGGTCGCTTGTCGGTGGTCCAATTGCCAACAGAAGCAGAAAATCCATCGAATGGAGAATGCAAAATATATCTGCTGTTTTGGTAGAAATGGGTCAGGATCGTATTGTTGGGTATAAACCAGCAAGACACGTCACAGGTCAGATCAAAGACAAAATCATTGGCTTTCTCAACAAGAGGGGGATTTTCAATCAAGAGGAAATGCAGCCTGTTGCAGACCAGCAGCACCTTTACCAGAGGGTGACTGCGCTTCGACAGAAGAAGTTTGCGCAGCAGCCATTGGGTCAGCAGGTGCCTAAAACAGTGCAGGCCCAAAGAACTCTTTACGTGCGAGATCCAAAAGTTGTGGCCTGGGTGCTGGAGCAGGCAAAGGGACACTGTGAGCTTTGTGGTTCTGCAGCTCCATTCTTGACGGCTGAGGGCCTGCCTTTTCTTGAAGTGCATCACGTCAAAGGTCTTGCCGAGGGAGGCCCAGACACAACAGAAAACGCAGTGGCCCTATGCCCAAATTGCCACAGGCTTTGCCACTACGCAGCCAATAAAAAAGAGGCTGTAAGCAAGCTCTTGCAAAATGTCGCTCGGCTTCAGCCTTTCTGATTGTGGAGAAGGTCGGTTGGTGGGTTAAACCCTGCCAGAGATCCTGACTGCAGCCTCAAAAATGCATTCCAGTTTTGCAATCACAGCAGCCCCCACGGCAGGAGAGAGCTTGACCCGGGACATTACCCCTGCATCTGCCAGCAGGGTGAACTTTGCCAAGCTGCCAATTTCTGACAGGATGGCTTTCGCTGCCTTCTGGTTTCCCAGCAAGGCAGTCAGGATGTCCTGATCTGACAGGTCTTCTGCACGAATGGGGTTTTTCTTGCGGCTCATTTTGGCTGCCAGGGTTTTGGCGTTGGCAGAGACTGCCAGCGGGCTGCTTTTTGACGGCGTGGGTTCATGGGATGGTTTGATTGCCGTTCCAGACATGGTTTTTTCTCCTCCTCGTAGAATGCGTTTTAAGGTGCCTTGAGATTGATTCAGGTATCAGAAGTAGGGGGCAAATTCGTGCAGGATGAGCCGCAAGCTGTCCCGGTGTCGTTTGCTGTCAGCTTGATGGCCCTCACAGGCAAGATGACCACCAGTTGCCCATAGCCTGCTGCTTCTTTTTCAATCAGGATCAGGTTTTCAGAGCCGTTCCCGAAAGCTTCGTCTTCGGTGGCCACCCGTGCCCAGGGGATAGGCTGAGGTTTCAGGGGTTGAAAGGTGATCACCTCTATCACCTGATCTCCTGCAGGGGTGGCAATGGTGCGGTGTTCGACCTGACCGGGCAGGCACAGCCGGGTGTCCAAGGGGTATTCCATCAGGGCTTCACAGAACTGACCAATGGTGAGGTGGGGCTGATCTGTCATTTCTTGGCTCCTTTTCTTTTGGCGGGTTTCCTGCGGGGCTGGATCCCGCTGTGTGGTTTGGGAGCCTGTGCCCTGCGTTCGGCGTTCTTTTTGCGGGTTGCTGCTGCACGCTTGGCTTTGTCTGAAAGGTGGCCCGCTTTCATCAAGCGGCGCTCCATGTCCTGCAGGGCCTGGCGCTTCTCTTCTTCCAGGATCCCGTGAGCAATGTCTGCTTCCAGTTCTTTCAGGGCCTGCAGGGTGAGGTCTCCGGTTTTCACGGCTGCACGGGCAGCAGGGTAAACCACCCGTGCAGAACTGGGGATGTCATACCCGTATTCATTGGTCTGGTGCTTCACGTACACGCGCACCAGGTCGCCGTCCATGTGGCGTTCCTCAACGGTTTCACCTTTGTGGCGCTTGAGGGACATGGAAACGTCTGGATGCGGGTTTTGTACGAAGCGGCCTGTTGTCGGGTCTTTCCAGCGCGTGATCAAAACCTCTACACGGATCAGTTTTTCTTTTGATGTCTTGGACACCTTTTTAGCCGTCTTGGATTGACGTGATGGCGTTGCGGCTTGTTGCTTTTTCACAGCAGGTTCATCCCCATGATCTGTTCAACTTCATGCGGGAGGTCTTTTCTGTCGGGTTGGGTGTGCGTGCTGGTGGGTTTCAGCACCAGATCCAGCTTCTCTGCAAGCACCTGAGACAAGCTGACCCCTCGGGTTGCTGCCTCGGCTGAAATGCTGTCGTAGTGCTCAACGCTGACACCAATGGGTTTTGTTTTCATTGCACTTCCTCCTGTGGTGGGTGGTCGGGGTGGGATGTTTCAGCATCAGCAGAGCCAAAAACCCCTGCTGGAGTTCTGAGCTGGTCTATCACCTTTGTGGTGGGACAGGGGAGACCTTTGGCAAGGCGGGTCACATGGAACCAAACCGCGTCATAGATGTACTGATTGACCAGAGCGCTTGCCAGCTCGTCAGGAGTCACACCCAAAGCGGCACAGAAGCCTTCAAACTCTCTGGCCCGTTCTGGGTCTGTGAAGCTCAGAGTCACATTCATGTTTTGACCTCCCGGTTAAAGGGCAGAGTCTTCAGGTCCAGACCTGACCGCCGCAGTTCCTTTTTCAGACAGGTCATGAAGTAAGCAGGAAGGCTCCTGACGCTGCCCCCAGTCCATGCCTTCTGTGCTTTGCGGTAGATGCGGCCCAACTCTGCCTCAGAGATCCATTGCAGGGCTTTGTAGTAAGCCACCCGTGCAATCTGGGGCTGTTCATCTCCCAGGTTGACTGCCAGGGCACCCGCCATGTCCCACAATTCGGGATTTTTTGCCGCCAGCCGCGCCGCCCCCAGATCTGGCTTCGATTGACTTAAGTCGTCACCCAGCGTTTTGAGTTTCTGCTCTGCTTTCAGGTAGTTTTCCACAACAGGGGAAAATGCAAGAACGCTGTGTGGATCACCACCCTCAAAATTTTTCAGGCACTTGTCCACAAGATCCACAACCCCTTCTTTTTCTTTTAAGGATTTTGAGGGTAGTGATTTTGTCCTCTCGTTTTGAGAGTTACCGTCTGAGACAAAAAAATCAGGGACAAGCAAGGTTCCCATGTCCAGCGGTTGGGAATTCAGGTGTTCCTGCAGCTCATGGATCATTGGAGGGTCGTACAGGGCCACTGTGAAGCGTGTACCCACGTTCACGCGGCTGAGGTTCTTGATGGCCTGTACTTTCTGGGTTCGCAGGAAGAGGTAGGCCAGCGGGTGTTTCAGGGTGCGGTAGAAGGTGGCCCGGGACAAGCCCAGTTCCGAGATGAAACCTGTCCCGTGTTCGTTCTCTGCCACTGTGAAATAGCCCTCTCTGGTCTGGGTGGGTTCACCTGCGGCATTGAGCTGCAGAAAGCACCTGGCACGCAGACCCTCAACAATGCGGATCAGGTTCCTGCCCTGAGCACCGGAGAGCCGCCGTCCGGCAACAGAGGAAGTGGAAACAGAAGTCAGGACCAGCACCCATGCAGGCGTGACCTCACGCCGCAGTTTGCCCAACTGACCCCCGACTGCGTGATACCCAAAGATCTGGGGCTGCTTGGTGATGGGTGGACGCGCAGACATCGGGATGGGCTGGGCACGCACGGACGCACGGGGCTTGCCAAAAAGGGTAGAGAGCATGTCCTTGATGGATGCAGCACGCTGCACGTCATCTTTCAGGCGCACGTATTGAGGGGTGAGGGTCAGCAGATCCTGACCCATGTCCAGGGCTTTAGAGACCTGCTGGGCCTGCAGGCGCAAGTGGTCCTTGCGGCTTTGCACATCCTGCAGGCTCATCCCGGATGGACTGGTGCGCTGGACCGTCACAGAAGCACCTGTGAGAAGTCACACAATCTGAAACCGGCTTTTTTTGGGTCAGGCATGCAGCCACCTATGGGAACGGACCAGCAGACGTGAATGCAAACGCATGAGGTGCGCGAGGGTTTGCCCCCCGCGCCTCAAGAGTTCAGGATCATTTTTGTAAGGCTTGCAGAGACTCACCACACTGAGTTCCAGATCCTTCAGGGAATTCAGGTCTTGGTGCTCTGCGTACAGTCTTCCGTTGCTTTCCGCCAGGCGTAGATGTTCAAGGGTTTGAGAGCGGGTCAGCATGCTGGATCAGGTTCCCTTCCCAGTGCGGGTGAGCAGAACCAACCGACCATCTGCAACGCTGAAATATTCGATCTGGGCGTTCTCTGCTTCAAGGAAGGAAGCCAGAGCCTGCAGGTTGTGGTTGTTGATCAGGGTCTTGTGGTCCAAAAGGCCAAGGTAGAATTCTTTGCCACTGGCAAGGGGCTGGACGGCATGGCGTGGGTGCATCCCGCACTGAAAGAAAACCTTGACCACAGCCTGCCCAAAAGGGGAAAGGGCTTCAAAGCGTTCTCGGGTTTGCCCCGCTGGTGTGTCGCTGCCGATCTGTTCAGAGAGGGCCTGGTCAAAAGCAGCTTGATTCAGAGGCATCAAATCACCTCTTCTGTAGAGGCCCACTGGACCAGCACAGCACGCTTGAAGAGGATCTTTCCTGAACCTTCTTCATTGCGAATCACCCCAGGCAGAGATCCAGCGTTGGCCATGCCACGCACACGGGCTTCACTGATCCCCAGAAGCTCTGCAGCTTCTTCCACAGTGATGAGCAGTTTTCCCTCTGGAATCTGCACAGACTCTTTCACAGCCTGGGTGATGCTCTGCACCAGTTGCTGGACCAGAAGGCTGTTGGCAGGGATACCGACGTACAGAACTTCTTCTTGGTTCATACCACTCCTTTGTGTTTAGCAGAACGCAGAATGCTATGGATCGCTAAACATCGGGTGTAAAAGGAAATCCCTTTGTCCACTGAGGCCCAAAGGGGGTAGTACGCCAGAAAATGGCTATCAGGCGTATATCTGATGTTTAGTATTCCATAGCATTACCACAAAGTCAAACAAAATTTAGCGAGAAGTGACAAAACCCGATGAATTTTATCTAGAAATCTACAATAATCTAAGGAGTGCTTTACATGCCGATTGACAATAGAGATGCAGAGTGGGTTTTGAGGCGCAAAATGCGGGAAGCAGACACAAATGCTTCTGCCCTTAGCCTGCATATCGGAAAATCCCGCACCTGGGCACATGTCCAGCTTTTTAAAGACCCTCTGGGAACCCTTTGGAGCATGAGCTATAAAGAACCAGAGGCACTGGATCTCTTTGCCCAAAAATTGGGGTACAGAAACCGATATGACCTGCTGATTGATTTGGACCTGATTACCAAAGCAGATTTAAAAGCCTTACAGGACTGGATGGAACTGCCCAAGCGCACAGCGGCTTTCCCGCTCAACCCCCTTGCTGAACCTGCAAATCTCACTGTGAAAATTCCGATCTATGGCACTGTTGGCGCAGGTCTGAAAAAGATCCATGCTAATGACCACCCTGAAGAGTATGTGGAATTCGACATGCGAGAACTGCCCAAAGCCATTGATGTGGCGAAGCTGTTCATTCTGGTGGTCAACGGGGATAGCATGTCAGATGACTATGTTTCTCGCCAGATCCCACACGGGAGCAAGATTCTGGTGGAAAGTGACGCTGTTCCCACGGACGGGAAAATTGTGGTGGCCTGGATTCCTGAGCTTGAAACAGGGGTAGTTAAGCAATACTTCGCCAAAGGGGAGAATACGCTGCTGCGGTCCTATAAGGTCGGTGGGCCAACCTTCTGGGCTTCCCAGTACCCTGACATGGTGCTGGAAGGGGTTGTGCGGCGGGTGATCTGGGAGCCGTAACTTTACAATTTTTTTATAAATAAGTGATTTCCCTTAGAAAACGACACAGTTTTTTGATAATTTTTACCATAATCTGCAGGTTTTAGACCTCCAAATCGGATAAACTTGCCTAAGAACACCAATGCACTTTAGGAATCACCTTTTGAGGCGCTCATAACCCAAGCGAGATGTGTCCAGGAGACAGCATTAGTTCGCTCATAAAACCTGTGTGGTCAGAGAGGGAGTGGAGATGACTCTAGTAAATGCCGAGCCTAGAAAGAAATTCTTTACAGAAATGCTTACAAGAGATATAGATCTCAAAGATGCAATATTAGATCTCTTGGATAATTGTATAGATGGTGCTTTAAGAGCTTCGGAATCACTTCAAATTAACGCTCAGGTTCAACAAGGTGATAGTGAAGTTGTTCTTGTGGGCAATACTGCGGAGATTGATCCAGTCTCCCCATATAGTGATAGGTGGGCAGAAATATCAATCAATGAGACGGAGTTTGTAATTAGAGATAATTGTGGTGGTATACCAAGAGATATAGCTATCAACTATGCCTTTAGAATGGGAAGATCTGAAGAAATGCAAGAAACTGAAACTGTTAAATCGGTCGGAGTTTATGGCATTGGAATGAAAAGAGCCGTATTTAAAATGGGTAGGAACGTAGAAGTAATATCCAAAAATGCTGAAGATTTTTATCGAGTTTGTATACCACCTGCATGGATGTCCTCTGGTGATTGGAGTCTAGAGTTAGAGGATTTACCAAATGCAGATTTGTTTACTGGAAATACACTAGTTTATGTAAATGATTTGCACGAAGAAATTATAGATTTGTTTAATAATACTGATTTTATTGATGATTTAAAAACTACTATCTCTACACACTACAGTGTAATTATTTCAAAGGGATTTGAAATACGTTTTATTTATAATGAAGAACTTGAAATAATCGTAGCGCGTGAAATTAAGATCTCGTACAAATCGCCATCTACCGAAGATCCGGTTTCAAGTATTTTGCCATATATAGTAACGGGAAAAACTGAAAATGTAGACTACTCTATAATTGTTGGATTCTATGCTCCGCCTCCTGGTATAGAAGAAGACGAAGGCGAAGACCAGCCAAATTGGCGTAATATTAGAAAATCGGAATATGCTGGATGGACCATTATTTGTAACGATAGAGTAGTGATCTATAATGATAAGTCAATTATTACAGGTTGGGGAGAAGCTATGGTGCCTACATATCATAATCAATTCAGAGCAATTTCTGGTGTAGTAGAATTCTCGAGTAGAGATTTGAAAAAACTGCCTTGGACTACTACTAAAAGAGGCATAAACACAAATAGTAGGGTTTATTTGGAAGCTAAGAATTACATGAGAAATGGCATGAAGAAATTTACCGATTTTACTAACCACTGGAAACGTAACCAGGAAGAGGCTAGAAGTCTCTTTAAGGGACATCGTCCTACGGTTTATAAGGAAGTAATTAAAGAATTAAAGAAAGATACAGAAATATGGACTCGAAGTAGGCGTGATGACACTTTAAGATATGATATACCTCTTCCTAGACCGGAAGAAACAAATAAAATGATTGTTATTAGATTTAGTAAGCCTAAAGATTTATATAATGAGGTTAAGTATAAACTTTTTGAAGATGATCAAATATCTCCAAGTGCGCTTGGCGAATTCTGCTTTGACTATTTTTTGAAAGGAGATGAAGATGGGGGGAGGTAATGTGCCCTATGCTCTCAGGTTCCATAAAAATATAGATCGAGCATTATTCTACGACTGCTTGAGAATACTTGATAAATATCCCTCTGTGGATATAAAGAGTGCATGCTATATAGGATTTGGCAGTTATTCATTCGAAGACTTTAAAGAAATACATCAAAGATTTGGAATTAGTAATATGATATCTCTAGAATATGATGAAAATACATTTAGACGACAATTATTTAATTTACCATTACGATGCATTACATTATTTAATACTGACAGTTGGAATTTTATCAAGGAGTTTGATAATAATATAAACAATTTTTCTGGTAACCTAGTTATATGGTTAGATTATGCGACTCCTGCCCAGATCAACAATCAATTACTAGAAATTCAAGAACTCACTAAAAGTTTAAAAGATGGAGATATACTTAAAGTAACATTAAATGCAAATCCTGAAGCTTATGGAGGTGCGCCCTATGGTGGATATACTATAGATTTAGATGATCCAATCTCTCCAAAAATGACTCGTATGAATAAGTCTCAATTAAGAAAATTTTATCTTGAAAAATTTAAAGCTAAATGTACATCATTTTCTAGAAATATTTCTGGGCAAATAGATAATCCTGAGTATATGACTCTTGAAAATTTTCCTAAAGTACTCCTGCATTTGGTGGCGGTTGCTATAGATAAAAACTTAAAACAATCTAAAATTAAAAAACATAAAATATCTTCATTTATATACTCAGACTCTCAGCATCAGATGTTGACAATAACCTTTATATTTATAGAAAAACAAAGAGAGGTCGCATTTCTGGAAACTACAAAAATTGATGAATGGGAGTTTTATGACAATAGTGATCAGGGATATTTAAATTTGTCTATACCAATTCTCACGTTACCAGAGAAGATGCACATAGATAAGAGGATACATGAGTCTTCGGAGATTGAAAACATATTTGAGTTTTCTTTTGAAAGCCAAGCCTTATCCTCTAATCTGCTTGAGAATTATCTAAAACTATATAGATACTACCCCACTTTTTTGCGGGCCACTATATAATGAAAATTATTATAATACTTCGTTTAATTTTGACAATAAAAACTCAGAAACTATAGGGCTAACGCTATTGCCAATTTGTCTAAAGCTGTGCCATTTAGTTTCATGAAAAACAAACCAATCTGGAAAACCTTGTAACCTAGCACCTTCCCGAGGGGTAATTACCCTCGGGTATTTTGGATGGATGGGTCTCACAGCCTGGTAGCTGCCTTTATCGGATGCAGTGCCAGCGCGAAGAGTGATACAGAATCCGTCAGGGTCTAGTTTTTTGGATTTGGTGCTTGGGTCTATATCGCCATAAGACAATTTCTCATAGCGTTCAATGGCTAGAGCAGAGTGACGTGTTCCCTGGCACCCATAGACCAGCTCTTGAGAGGTGTACTTCTTGATGGCTTCTGGGTGTCCCACGCCCTTCGGAATCATGCCTTTCACCCGAAGGCCAAAAGGTGTATCAGGAATTTTGCTTTTCAGTTTACGCAGCCCATCTTCTTCGGTAAGCCAGAGTGGTTCAATCTCTTCTGGCAGGCCGACCAAGGCATCCTTAACTTTTACTGGCTGAACATCTGGACTTGGTTTGAAGTCTTCTGCAGAGAGGTTCCAATCCAGAGACTTCAAGTATCCGATGAAAAAAACGCGTGTTCGGATGGTGGGTGCTCCATAATCACTGGCTTTAACCTTGATGGGTTCCAGAAGGGTGTAGTGTTCTCGCACATAGTCCAAAGCATCTTCAAGAATGCCTTTGAACTTTTCATTCAGAAGACCTGGCACATTCTCTGCCACAAAGAACTGAGGGCGTGCCTCTGCCACAAGACGAAAGAAATCTTTGAACAGATTGTTTCTGGTGTCGTCAACATTGCGTTTGCCTATGGTGCTGAATCCCTGGCAAGGTGGCCCACCAATCAAACCATCCAATTCTCCAGGTTTAAGCCCGGACAGGCTCAAGAGTTGTGAGCCTGTCAATTCTGCAACACTGGTGGTGATGTGGGTGGTGTTGGGGAAATTTTTGATGTGGGTCTGAATTGCCTGAGGATCAATTTCTACGGCTGCCACAACCTCAAACCCTGCTCTGGCTGCCCCAAGACTAAGACCTCCTGCGCCAGCGAAGAGGTCTATAATCTTTTTGTTGGTAGGGGTTGAATTAGTAGGGGTTGGGTTAGGGGCGGGCATTATACTACGAATATACAGGTTTATCGACCGCGTGTCGACCGCTTGTCGATTTTCTTGCTTTAATTTAGAAAAAATGAGGTGTGGGACAGAAAATGTCAAAACGTGGTCATGGTGAAGGCACGATTGGAAAACGTCCGGACGGCACTTATTACGCTTCCCTGATGGTGGGCTATCAGAAGGATGGGAGGCCACTTCGTAAGTGGGTCTATGGCAAGACCCGCAAGGAAGTCCAGAACAAACTGGACCAATTGAAGGAACTGAAAAAACGTGGGGTCACAACAGACCTCACGTTTGCTGCGCTCATGGACAAGTGGCTGGACTTCAAAGCCTCCCAGGTCAGACCTTCCACCCTGGAGTCTTACCGGATGCTGCTGGAGCAATACGTCAAGCCTGAACTGGGAGACACCCGGCTGGACCGGCTGACTGCCCTGAGCCTGCAGGACTTTTACTCAAAGCTTCCTTCTCTGGCACAACAGAAAAAGGGCAGAGCATCAAAACCCTTATCTGCTCGGACATGCAAGTACGTTCACACGCTGATCAAGGGGATTCTGGATCAGGCTGTGCGTTGGGATCTGCTCTGGAGGAACGTGGCTGATCAGGTCATGCCACCCAAAGCAGAGAAGAAAGATGTGGAGTTCTGGGATGCAGAAGAAGCCATGCGCTTTCTGGCAGCCTGCAAAGAGCACAGGCTTTATCCCCTGTTCTATCTGGCCATCACCACAGGTTTGAGGCGTTCAGAGCTGCTGGGGGTCCGGTGGGAAGACATAGACTTTGCCAGAGGCTGGTTGAAGATCCGCCAGGCGGTCAAGCAAGGCATGCGTGGTGTGCCCACAGAGGTCAGCAGGCCCAAGACCCGGGCAGGGGAGAGGACCATTGCTCTGGGTGAAGACATGTTGGATCTGCTGAAGGCCATGCCCAGAGATCCAAGCGGCTGGGTGTTTGCTTCTGAGGCAGGCACGGTCATAGAACCCAGGAACCTCAACAGGGTGTTTTATGATCTGGTGGCAAAGGCCCAGGTGCGCAAGATCCGCTTGCATGACCTCAGGCACTCCTATGCTTCTCTGGCGATTCGCAGGGGCATCCATGTGAAGACCCTGGCAGAGCGTTTGGGCCACACAGATGTATCCTTTACCCTGAACACCTACGCCCATGTTTACGATGAACAGCGGCGTGCAGCAGGCTTGTCTCTGGCAGATCTGGTGCAGGAACCCATACAACAATCCGTACAACAATCTTCAGAAAAAACCGAGGAAAAGCCCGAAAGAACCGAGGAAGGAAAATCCAAAAAACGTTTTTTTGGACAATGAATTACGTTATTTAGCAAATTGAAAATCAGATTACGCCCGAGCTTTTAATCACTGGGTCGTAGGTTCGAGCCCTACACAACCCACCACAGAAACCCCCGTCCTGGACGGGGGTTCTTGCTTTTGGTGCTTTTCCCGCTGGTTCTGGGTTATCCTGAAGACTAGCATGCAAGAAATCAGTGATTTGTTAAACCGTTTTGTTAAAAGTGATTTTAAAGATGAAGCTACGCAGGATCAGGCCATTGCCCTCTGCATGGAAATCATTGAGGGATATTTTAAAAGCAAGGCAAAACTTTATAACTGAAGTTACGCACCGAGTGGGACAGGTGACTTGAACAGTTCTCTGAGGTTTCGAAGTTCTTCCCAGGCTGCTTGAAC
>NZ_BMOD01000035.1 GCF_014646895.1 Deinococcus roseus | reverse complement strand
CGGCTCACTGGGATGTGCAAGGGCTGAAGGGGGGTCTGGACTCTGGCTTGACGTAGATCCAACTTACCCGATCCACACTACATAAGGGCCGAAAGCATGATTGGCCCAAACAAAATCACTCCAGCAACCCCAAAAGTCTCGAGCCAAAGCTTTCAAATTTGCCCTCGTCCCTGGGCCCTGGGCCCTCGGCCCTCTCCATTGATCTATTCAAAAATCCACCCCCCCTATGCAAACCGCCAATAATGTCTTTCATGTACCGTGTGCTGATCTGTGACGAAATGAACCCCGGCAATTTGAACCATGAGGGGTTTGACATTGAATACATCCCGAACATGGCCCGCGAAGATGTGCTGCGCCGCCTGCCCGAGTTTGACGCCCTGATCACCCGTTCACGCACCCGTGTGGACCAGGAACTGCTGGATGCAGGCACCAGACTGCGTGTGGTGGGCCGTGGTGGGGTGGGTGTGGACAACATCGACCTGGAATACGCCTCTCGCAAAGGCATTCTGGTGCTGAACGCCCCCGAGTCCAACAACGTGTCTGCTGCAGAGCTGGCCATCACCCTGCTGCTGGCCTCTGCCCGTGGTCTGGTGCGCAGCCACACCAAAACCGTCAGTGGCGTGTGGGACCGCAAGTTCCTGGGCATCGAGCTGAAAGACCGCACCCTGGGCATTGTGGGTCTGGGCCGCATTGGTTCGCTGGTGGCCACCCGTGCCCAGGGCCTGAAGATGAAAGTGGTTGCTTACGACCCTTACGTCACCGACGAGAAATTCAAGATGCTGGACGTGAAACGCGCCCAGAGCCTGGACGAGTTGCTGGGTCAGGTGGATGCCCTTACCGTGCACACCCCCCTCACCGAGGAAACCGAAGCCATGGTGGGTGCCCGTGAACTGGCCCTCCTCAAACCCGGAGCCATTGTGGTGAACGCTGCCCGTGGCAACATCATCGAAGAGCAGGCCCTGGTGGATGCCCTGCACAGCGGTCACCTGTTCGCTGCTGGCATTGATGTGTTCAAGGATGAGCCCCCCACCAAAGACCACCCCTTCCTGACCGCTCCCAATCTGGCCATCACTGCCCACCTGGGAGCCAACACCGCAGAAGCCCAGGAGCGTGTGGGTGCAGAGATTGTGGACCGCGTGCTGGCTGCCCTCAAAGGTGATGTGTCCAGAGGTGCTGTGAACGCTCCTGCCATGGATGCCCACACCCAGGAGGTCATGGGACCTTACCTGGAAATTGCCCGCAAGCTCGGCAAAATTCAGGGCCAACTGCTGCCCGGAGCCAACGCTGTGGAGGTGGAATTCTACGGTGAGTTTCCCGCAGACACCACAGCTGTGGTGACCAGTGTGCTGGTGGGCTACCTGAGCGGCACCACCGAAGAAGCCCCCAACATGATCAATGCCCGTGCCCTCGCCAAAGAGCGTGGCCTGCGCGTTGGGACCCGTGCCCTGGAAGAATCCGAGTACTACCAGAACGAGATCCGCGTGATCGTCCGTCAGGGGGACCGCAAGCGCACCGTGGGGGGCACGGCCTTCGGAAATGCCCCCCGTCTGACCCGCCTGCGCAACTTCCGGGTGGAACTTGAGCCCCAGGGCTACATCCTGATCTGTTCCAACCTGGACAAACCCGGCGCAGTGGCCGCCCTCTCCACCTACCTCGCCAGCCAGGGGGTCAACATTGCAGGCATGGCCCTGGGCCGTGCAGAAAAAGGCGGCGAGGCCCTGTTCACCCTCACCCTGGACGACAAACTCACCTCCCAGCAACTGGAAGCCATCCGTGCGCTGGACGTGATTGAGAGCGCTTACCTCGTAGAGGTGTAAGACCTGCATGCAAAACATCCTCTTCTCACCTGGGAAGAGGATGTTTTGCTGTTTGATGGGATGGCCTGGTTATCCTTGACGAATAATGCATAATGGAATATATTTATCTTATCAATCGGCGAAAAGGCCGAATTTTTTATTTTGTATCCTCCAGAATCAGCCCAGAGAAAAACGCATATTCATGCCCTTCAGTCTGCCCCTGATATTTCTGCACCAGGGCCTGCAATTCCTGCTTAAAAACCCTGGCCTGATCGTGTGGCAAGGTCAGGGTGTCCCAGTTCAGCATGCTGACAGGGCGGTCTGGGATGTCTGGTGTGGCAGGCAAAGCACGGGGAAGGATGTGCAGGTCCAGCCCACCTTCCGGGTCTGTCTGGATCAGGATGCCTCCTTCTTCCAGAGGCACCTCCTGCGCTTCTGCACGTTTCAAGACAGTGCCAAGGGCTGTCCTGTACATGGGTCCAAGCACCTTCCACCACAGGTCTTCCACGGTTTCATGGTGGGTGGCACTGAAAGGGACATAAAAAGCCTCAGAGGTGGCCCGGTAGTGTTTGATGGCCCGACCTGAACGCTTTTCTTCCCTGACCACCTGGACCAGACCCTGTTCTGAAAGCTGCTGCACCCGGTAGAGGGCGCTTCCCAGAGCCAGTCCTGTCTTTTTTGCCAGTTGACCCACGGGCAATTCAGCCTGCATCAGGGCTTCCAGACAGGCAAAGGTTCTGTCTTCAAAAAGCAGTTCAATGGCTCTGGGGTGGGTGACGGTCTGGGCCATGGTTTTCAGTGTATCTGCTCAAGAACACCCCTGATGCCTGCAGTAGCTTTGCCTGCATGCTTGAAGGCATGAACTGGAAAAGAACCTTATGGATCGGTGTTCTGATGGGTGGATGGAGCATGGCTGAGTCTTTTGGGTCCGTGCAGGACCTGCAGGCTTTTGTTTCAAAGCAGGCCAGCAACCCCGCAATTGTGGGCCTCTCCATTGCTGTGGTGGCAAAAGGCAAGGTGCAGTGGAGCGCCGGATACGGTCAGGCCAACAAAGAGAAAAACCTTCCTGTGACCCCCGACACCCCTTTCATGCTGGGCTCCATCAGCAAAGTGGTGACTGGAACAGCGATCATGCAGGCTGTGGAGCAGGGAAAGCTGTCTCTGGATGCAGACATTCGCTCCCTCTTGCCTTTCGATGTGGCTGTCAAGCATCTCATCACCCTCCGGCAACTGGCCACCCACACTTCGGGCATTCATGATGATTACGATGTGCTGGATGCTTCTTATGGCCCTGGAGATTCCAAAACCACCCTGCAAACTTTCCTGAAAAGGTATCTGGCTGTCCCGAAGCACTTTCTGGCAACAGGTTCAACTTACGGGTACAGCAATGTGGGTCTGGGACTGGCAGGTTACGTGCTGGAACGAAAAACCGGAATGCCTCTGAATGTGTGGAGTGAAAAACAGATTTTTGGTCCTCTGGGAATGAAAAACACCCACTGGTTCCTCAAAGGTTTCCCCCAGACCCAGAAAATTGCAGTTCCCTACGATGCACAAGGAAACCCATTGCCCCATTACGGCTACCCCACCTGGCCCGATGGTCAGTTGCGTTCCAGTGCAAACGATCTGGGACGTTTTCTGGCCGCCATGATGAATGGGGGAGTGCTGAATGGCAAGCGCATCCTGCAAAGCAAAACCGTGCAGCAAATGCTCAAAGAACAGTTCCCAGAAGTCCGGAAACCCAGAGGTCAGGCCCTGTTCTGGGAACTCAACAAAGGCCTGATCGGGCACAACGGGGGAGATGAGGGGGTTTTCACCATGATGTACTTCGATCCCAGAACCCACATCGGGGTGGTCCTGCTGATGAACCGCCAGACCGAAGTAACCTTGCAGGTGGGGAAAACCATTTTTGTCCGGTTGCTCAGGGAGGGGGGATTGGAAGGTTTGTTCAGGTGAAGAGGCCGAAAACTTGCCGAGCGCCGAGGGCCAAAAACCTGACATTTGGCATTTGCCGGAGAATGTTGCAGAGCAAAACCATGATTGCAGGCTGCTGTTTTCTACAAGTTGCAACAGTCTGCAAAACCCACTTCTGTGCCGCTTTTGCTTTTTACCTTCTGCGCTCAGCGCTCAGCCCTCGGCCCTTGGCAGCTCTTGCGTCTTCTCTAGCCTTTTTGTCCTTCTTACACCAACTCCGGTGCTAGACTCAGACCATGAGCGCATTCAACCGTCCACGTCTGCTTGCCCCCGGTCCTGTGGAAGTCTCGCCGGACACCCTGCGCAGCCTGTCCCAGACCCAGATTCACCACCGCACCCCCGAGGCCAGAAAGGCCGTTCTGGAAGCCCGCGAGAACCTCTCCAGACTGCTGGGTGCGGATTTTGAAGTGCTGATCACCACCACCTCTGGAACCGGTGCTTTTGAGGCGGCCATGCTGAGCCTGCTGGAAGACGGTGCAGCAGTGGTGTGCGCCGAGGCGGGCAAATTTGGCAAACGCTGGGGCCAGATGGCCGAAAAACTCGGGTACAGCGTGACTTATGTCAGCACCGACTGGGGCAAGGCCCTGAAACCTGCAGAGGTTGCTGGTGCCGTGCAAGGCAAAAAAGCCCTGTTCATCACCCACAGCGAGACCAGTACGGGCGTGCTGCACGATCTGGAAGCCATTGCAAAAGCTGTGCGTGCTGTGAACCCCGAAATCCTGATCTACGTGGACGCTGTGACCAGTTACGCTGTTGCAGAATTGCGCCCTGAAGCCTGGGATCTGGATGTGATTGTCTCCGGTTCCCAGAAAGGGGTGGCTGCCCCTCCCGGACTGGGTTTCGCCATGCTGTCTCCCAGAGCACTGGAAGTGCTGAATTCTGGCAAAGCCAATCCCAGACGGTATTACCTGGACCTCGCCAAGGAACTGAAAAGCCAGAAAAACGGCGAGACCGCCCAGACCCCGGCCATCAACCTGATCCAGGCCCTGACCGTCAGCACCTCCCGTCTGGTCAGCATCCCCCTGGAAGATTTGTGGATTGAAAAAGAGAAGATGAACAACGCCCTGGTGGCTGCAGGTCTGGCCCTGGGGTGCAGCAACTTTGCAGAGCGGGTGTCTCCTGCCACGGCTGCACTGGTTCCCCCTGCCCCCCTGAGTGGCAAACAGGTGGCAGATGCCATGAAGGCCAGAGGCGCACGTGCCGCTGCAGGTCAGGATGCCTTCAAGGACAGCATGTTCCGCATCTCCCTGATGGGCTTCTATGACCGGTATGATGCCCTGGCCGTGGCAGGCATTCTGGAAGATGTTTTTGCAGGTCTGGGTGTGCAATTCGAACGCGGTGTGGCTGTAAAAGCGGCCTGGGATGCGCTGAAAGATGCTGCTCCTGAGCTGGTCACGCAGTAAGGCCGAGCGCCGGGCGCCAAGGGCTGAAATTCAAGGGACCACTCAAAAACCAACCAAAACCAGAGCGGAAGGACAGGATGTTGCCTTCTGCTCTTTGCTTGACGCTGCTGCATGCTTTCGAAGAGATGCTTCACCTGGCATGACTGCGTTACAGTGGGTCACTGCCTTTTGTTTTTTGCCCTCAGCCCCCGGCCCTCGGCAGTGTCATGGCACCGCCATCTGGCCTACATTGACGGACCTCAGCCCCATTTTCTATGCTGAGACATGCGTTTCCCTCCCTGGTGATCTTGCAGCCCTCACAAATGGGGTGAACCCGCCATCTGCCTGTGCAGATGGGTGGAGTCATGCACCGGACTTTCTCCTCCTTGAGGAAGCTTGAAGGCCTTCAGATTCAAGCCAACTTCAAGCCATGTCCAGAGGAGAAACATGAAATACGCCAACTTCACAAAACAAAAACCCAGACCCGCTTTTGCCCTGCTGCTGCTCGTGGCTGCACTGGGCATCGAATTCATGGATGAACTGGTGGATGGGGTCAGCGGTGCAGCCTGGCCCCTGATCCAGAAAGACCTGTCCCTGTCTTATTTGCAGGTGGGCATTCTGCTCAGTGTTCCTGCTTTCCTGGCCAACCTGATCGAACCCGTCCTCAGCCTGCTGGCAGACCTGGGCTGGCGAAAACGCCTGCTGCTGCTGGGCGGTCTGGCCTACACCGCAGGCATGGCCCTGATTGCTGTGAGTGGGGGGTTCTGGGGCCTCCTGATCGCCATGACCCTGTATTACCCCTCGGCAGGCATGTTTGTGAACCTGATGCAGGCCGCCTGGATGGATGCCGAACCCGAACGCCGCGAACAGAACATGGCAAGGTGGGCACTGGCTGGATCGCTGGGAAACGTGCTGGGACCTTTGCTGGTGGGGTTGCTGGCCCTTTTGGGTCTGGGCTGGCGGCCTGCTTTTGCCGTTCTGGCTGTGCTGATGGGGGTGGCCCTGCTTTTTGCGTTTCGCATCCGGCATCTGCTGGCCAACCCACCTGCTGACCCGGAGCAGCAAGAGCAGGAAACCTTGCTTGAGGCCATAAAAGGGGCAGGTCAGGCCCTGCTGAACCGGGAGGTGCGCCTGTACCTGATCCTGCTGGAATTCGCCAACCTGATGCTGGACATCTTCCGGGGTTTCGTGGCCCTGTATTTTGTGGATGTGGCAGGCACCACCGAAGCCCAGGCCGCCCTCGCCGTGATGGTGCTCACAGGAGTGGGCCTGCTGGGAGACGCCCTGGTGGTTCCCCTGCTGGAACGGGTGTCTGGAATGGTCTACATGCGTTTCAGCGTGTTTGCCCTGCTTCTGGTCTTTCCCCTTTTCATGCTGATTCAACCCCTTTTGATCAAACTGGTGCTGCTGGGTGTGCTGGGCCTGCTGACCTCCGGCTGGTATGCCATCCTGCAGGCCCGACTGTACGCCAGCCTCCCCGAAAAGAGCGGCACAGTGCTGGCCCTGGGCAGCGTGGCCGGTCTGGTGGGCGGCATTTTCCCTTTCCTGCTGGGCGCCTGGGCACAGCATTACGGCCTGAATTCTGCCATGTGGCTTTTGCTGGCCGGGCCAGTGGTGCTGCTTATGGGGTTACTGGGGAGAAGGGGGTGATTTGAGCAGAAATGCTGTAGGGGCGCAGCACGCTGCGCCCAACTGGAAGTTGCTCCTACTGCACCACCCGACTTGTCAACCCTTCCAGAAACGCCACCAGATCATCAATGTCTCCGGGGGCCAGGTCGTTTTCCCGGATCTGGGCTTCCTGCAGAACCGCGATTTTCAGGCTGGAGGTGCTGCCGTCATGGAAGTAGGGGAAGGTGACGGCCACATTTCTGAGGCTGGGGGTGCGAAATTTTGCGGTGTCGGTGGGGTTGCGGGTGACCATGAAGCGTCCCATTTCTGCAAGTTCAGAGTGGGTCAGGATGGCGTCTCCCAGAGGCATGTTCTGGGCCAGTTGCAGTTTGTTTTTCAGGACAGGAATGTCTGCAAAGGCCAGACTGGTGCTGAGGAAGTTGCCGCTGAGATGGAATTTTTCATCGGTGAAAAGGGCGTCTTTTTCCCCGATGGTGTGGCAGGCGTTGCACCTGCCCTGGTTCTGGAACACTTTGAGGCCGCGTTTCTGGGCTGCGGAGAGGGCATTTTGATCTTTGCCGTATTGGTGGCGATCAAAAGCGGAATCTGCGAAATTCAGGGTGCCCAGAAAGGCGGTCAGGGCCTGGGCCAGATGGCTGGCCTGAATGGGCTCCGGCTCGTCTGGGAAGGCGGTTTTGAAGGCCTGTTGGTAAACGGGATCGGCCTTCAGGCGGTCCAGCACAGCGTCTATGTTTTTCATGCCCATTTCTCTGGCGTTGGTGAAAGGGGCCAGCACGCTTTCTTCCAGGGTGTTGAACCTGCCATCCCACATGAAGGTGTGCAGGAAGCTGACATTGAGCAGGCTGGGTCCATTGCGGGTGCCGAGCTGAAAGTCCACCCCACGCCCGGTGCTCTGGTTGCTGGCAAAGGCGGTGGCTGGATTGTGGCAGCTGTAGCAGGCCACATGGCTGTCCCGGCTGAGGGTGTTGTCAAAAAACACTTTTGACCCCAGCCGCACCACCGTTTCAGCCTGAGGTGCGGGGAGAGGAGGCAACCCCAGAGCGTAAGGGGTTGCGGAACCTGCGGGTTCTGCAGACAGCAAACCGAGCAGGGGAACAAGCAGCAAACTTTTCATGGGGAATACCATGCTGACCTCCTTGGAGAATGGGGGACCTGCAGACCCCTCAAGGGGTCTGTGCTGGAAAGCTGTTTTGAAACACCTGCCACATGCAGGTGCCCTGAAACCAAAAATCAGTTGGCGGTGAAGATGCCTGATCTGGGCAGCACCGTGAAGGTGCCGTCCAGGGTGCTGGACAGTGAAACCAGCATGGCTGGCACGGGACGGCTGGCACTGGCTCCGTAAGGGGCATGCAGGGAAGCCGTCTGAAAGGCATTCCAGGAGCCGTAAAGTTGCAGATGGGTGAACAGGTAGCCCAGCTCAAAATTCAGCAGGCCATCTGCAGAGGAGGGCAGCACATCCATGGCGAATTCCAGTCCGTCTTCGCTCTGATGGGCGGCCACCAGGGCATACACTTCACCAGAACGTTGTGGAGCGGAAAGAAAGAAGCCGCTGCGGTTCTCCTGGGAGGAGGGGGTGGCAAACACCATACGCTGCCCGGAATACTGGGACCCGATGATGCGTTGCAGTTCGCTCAGGTAGATGGGGTAGGCTGTGATGGGCTTTTCGGGGCTTCCCAGCGACACGCGGGTGTTTTCCACGGAGAGCACCGGGTTGTTCCAGCCTTGCACATGGATGGGTCCGGCCTGCTTGAGGGCCAGCAGCAGGTAGGAGATGTTCACAAAAGGCTGGTCGTTCCAGCGCAGGCTGGGCGTGCGCACCATGTCCTTGCCTTTGTAATTGAAGGACACGTTGATGGGTGGGTCGGGAAGTTCAACAGGAGAGGTCAGTCCCAGGCTGCTCAGCAACTCCTCGGCCTGGTGCCTCTGGATGAAGGCCTCATTGGTGAGGGCCAGGGCAGGCAGGCTGGAACGGAACAGTCCAGGGCTGAGGGCCACCACCAGAGCGCACAGCATCACCGAGCGCAGCAGGGTGTGGTTCCAGTGCACGGTTCTGAATCCTGCGCCAATCTGTGCAGGTGCCCCCAGTTCTTCCAGGGTCCGGTTGAGGGCCTCGGGATGGGGAAGGCCCTGTTCCATCCATTCCCGGGTGCGTTCCTGAATGTGGCCGCGCAATTCCAGTGCCACCAGTTGCCTGCTCTTGGGGGGCAGGCCGTGGGTGCAGGTCTGAATGTAGCGTTCAGCGCGGCTCAGCATGGTTCACCGCCAGAGCGATTCCACGGTGCGGGTGAAGGTGGTGAAGTCCTGGCGTCTGCGTTCCAGATCGGCTTTGCCTTCATTGGTCAGCCAGTAGTATTTCACCAGACTGCCACCTCTGGGGGCGGTGCGGAACTCTCCGGCCAGCAATCCAGCCTGTTCCAGGCGGTGCAGGGCGGGGTAGAGGCTGCCCACTTTCAGGTCAAAATACCCTTCGGTGCGCTCCTGGGCTTCTTTGCTGATTTCCAGTCCATATTTGGCCTCCCCCTCCAGAATGCTGAGCAGGATCAGGTCCAGATGGCCTTTGATGAGGTTTGCGTCCATGGTCACTCCACTGGTTTTAGATTATCTATATCGTGATCCGATATGCAGCAAAAGTCAAGGGAGGGGATAGGCCTGAATGTCAATCCAGAAAGGTAAGTCATATCACCCATTCTGAAGCGCAGGTTTTTCTGGCATTCTGAAACAGGAGGTCAAAATTGTGACTGTGAAAGCCCATTCTCCATATCGTGTTTTGTTTCATCCAGCGCTTTATTTTTCTGTTCTCACCCGCACCTATCCCGACAATGGCAAGATGCTGGGCTGGTTTGCCCTGTGTGCCTTTTTTCCGGTGCTGTGTGCCCTGACCTGTTACATCCGGTTTTATCAGGCGCTGGGTTCAGAGCAACCCATCATTCTGTATGTGGGGATTTTGCTCAGTGGTCTGATTTCAGAGATGTTCTGGACCCTGGGGGTGCTGGTGCTGGGGTATCTGTGGCTGGGACCACAGGCCAGGGCAGCAGAAATTGGGGTGGCCTCGCTGACCCCGTTTCTGTTGTGGGGTGTGGTGTTGCTGGTGTGCGGGTTGCTTTTGCCTTTCCCGGCAGACCTGGAAGCCACCAAAGCCATCCTGGAAAAAGAAATGACCTACTTCAATTCCAGCGACATTGCCCGTTACCTGTTTGCGCAGATCCAGCACAGCCTCCCTTTCAAAGTGATGTTCTACTCAGGGATGCTGGCTTTTGCATACCAGGCCTGTCTGCTTTTGCTGGGATTCCGTCAGGCCGGACTGACCTGGGTGCGCACCTTGCTGGCTGTGCTGGTCATCACCTTTGTGCATGTGGTCTGTCAGGTCAACCTCAATGCCACCTGGCGCTTCCTGGACCATGGCATCGTCACCGAAAAAATGACCGAGGCCCCAACAGAGTTTTGACAGGGCATCCCGCAAAAAGCCCAAAACAACCACACAGGCAAATTGCAACGGAGGGTGTAGACTCACCCTCCAAATTGCTGGATCATGGAGGTGTCGGCAAAACCATGGAACTCCCCCATCTAAAATCACGTACATCAGTCAGGACGGATTAAAGGAGACCCTAATGCTCAACACGCAACTGAAATTGCATCGCGAGTTTCTGCTGGCCCATGTGGAAGGTCAGAAACTGTTTGCGATGCTGACCCTCACTCCCTCCCAGGAGGCCACAGAGGCGCGACCACAACTGGATGTGGCCTTCGTGGTGGACACCTCGGGAAGCATGTACGAGGTGGTCACCAAACCCTCCAGACGCACCGGACAGACCATGCAGGTGGATGGCAAAACCTACGAGGTGGTCGAGGGGGCCAGAAGCAAGATTGAACTGGTGGTGGAATCCCTCAAGAACATTTTCAATTCGGGCCTGCTCATGGAAGACGACCGCATCGCCCTGATCAAATTTGATGACCGGGCCAAGGTGCTGCTTCCCTTCACCCCTGCAAAAGACAAGAAGGCTTTGCTGGACGCTGCAGGTCTCTTGACCAAGTTCTCGGGCGGCACCCACATGGGGGCAGGCATGAAAGAAGCCGCCACCCTGCTGGAAAAAGAAAGCGGCAGCCGCCGCATGATTTTGCTCTCTGATGGCCAGACGTTTGACGAGCCCGTCTGTCAGGTGGCCGCAGAGTTTTACGTCAAGAACCGCATTCCGGTCACCACCGTGGGTGTCGGAGACGACGTGAACACTGACCTCCTGCTGGACCTCACCAACCGCACCCAGGGACAGGCTTTCGATGTGGTCCCGGACAACCAGAACCCCCAGCCTCCATCTGTCCGGGCCAGTGAGTTGCCCAAAGCCCTGCTGGGAGACATCAAACAGGCCGCTGCCCAGGTGATCACCAACGTGGAACTGAGCGTGCGAACCGTCAAAGACGTGGAGCTCACCCGCGTCACCCGCGTGTCTCCCACCCAGACCGAAGTGGATTTGCGCAGCAGCCCATTTCCTCTGGGCAACGTGGAAGCCGGACAGGGCAGCATTTTCATTCTGGAATTCACCCTGCCTGCCCGCATTCCTGCACGGGTGCGTCTGGCCCAGATTGGCCTGACCTACATTGTTCCTGGCAAGCAGTTTCGTGGAGAACTCCCTCCCATGGACGTGGTGGCAGAATTCACCAGCGATGAAACCCGCGCTGGCGTGATCGCACCAGACGTGATGCAGTGGGTGCAACAGCGCAACATTGAAATGCTGGTGGCCCAGGCCACCAAAGAAGCCTCTTCCAACCCCCAGCAGGCCCAGAAAACCCTGGAACTGGCCCGCAGCATGACCCAGCGCCTTGGGAACAACAACATGACCCAGGCCCTGGACCGTGCCCTGGAAGAACTCACCACCTCCAAGACCATCAGCCTGGGCACCGCCAAGACCCTGAGGATCGGGGCCAAGACCCAGACCATCCAATCCGGTCAGAACCTGCCTTCTGACGAGGAAATCCGCCGCATCACTGGAGCCTGATTTGATCTGTCCGTCCTGCGCAGCAGCCCTGCAGGGCACCCCCCAGCGGTGCCCCAGGTGCGGTTCACCCCTCTCCTACAGTGCAGAACTGCCTGTGGGCAGCCTGCTGCATGGGCAGAGGTACCGCATTCAGCAGGTGATTGGGCAGGGCGGGTTTGGCATCACCTACCGGGCAGAAGATTTGAATCTGCGCCGTGAGGTGGCCATCAAGGAACTCTTTCCCCAGGGTTGCACCCGCCAGGGCACCCTGGTTTTGCCTGTCACAGGCAGCCTGGAACTGCTGGAACACACCCGGAAAGACTTTCTCAAAGAAGGTCAGGCCCTGGCAAAATTCCAGCATCCCGGCATCGTGCGGGTGATGGACACCTTCGAGGAAAACCACACCGCTTACCTGGTGATGGAATTCCTGCAGGGAGAGACCCTGGGAGAGAGGCTGGCCTCAGGGCCACTTTCCCCCGAAGAAACTTTAAAAATCGCCATTCGCAGCGCAGAAGCCTTGCAGGACATGCATCAGGCGGGCATTCTGCACCGCGACATCAAACCCGAAAACCTCTTCCTGGAAGGCTCTGGACGTGTGGTGCTGATTGATTTCGGCTCCAGCAGGCCCTACCAGAGTGAGAAAACCATGCAGTACACCCGCATGGTCACCCCCGGTTACGCTGCCCCAGAGCAGTACGCCACCCAGGCCAAATTTGCGCCTTACACCGACATTTACGCCCTAGGGGCCACGCTGTACCACGCACTGACCGGGCAGCCTCCAGTGAATGCCACTGACCGCCTGCTGGGCATGAAGCTTCCAGAAGTGTCAGGCAAGGTGCCTGCTTTCCTGAAAGATGCTGTGCAAAGCAGCCTGAGTCTGAATGTGCAGGACCGTCCCCAGAGTGCCCAGAACCTGCTGAACCTGCTGCAAGGTGCTCCCCTGCAGCCCAGACAGAAACCTGCAGAACGCCCCGTTGCTGTGCAAACCCTGAAAGCAGAAAACGCCAGCTGGTTTTTTCTGGCCCTGGGTGCGCTGTTGGGTTTCCGTTACGGCCTGTGGGAAGGTGCCCTGGTGGTCGGAGCAGTCGGATTCTTTCTGGGCCGTTTTCTGTGGTGGAGTTTGCCCTTCTTGCTGCCGCTGTGTGCTTTCTGGGCTGGAACGCGCCTCAGTCAGGAGTTTTCCCTTTCCTCATTGGGACAGCTTACGCTGGGTGCATTGGGAGCTTATGCTGGTGTCAAAGCCGTGAAATGGATGGGACGCTGATGCTTTCGGTCAAAGCGGGCTTTGCGCGTTTTGACCTGAGCAAAGCGAATGGAAAGATCAGGACAGCCGCCAGAGGACAGAATGCCTTCTGACCAAAAGTGACGACGGACAGGGAAGGATTGATCCTGTCTCAACTTGAAAGGAGTCAACATGATTGTTTGCCAGGTGTGTGGAACCCAGAATCCTGATGGAGCCCGTTTTTGCGATGGTTGCGGTGTGGAACTCGCCGCCACCCCCACCTCTTCCAGCCCCGAAGTCAGGGAATCCCCCCTGCCTGAAAGCAGCACGTTTGACAGCAATGTGGTGCCCCCCACCCCACCCCTCCCACAACCCGAGGTGCAGGAACCCATCTCCCAGAGCACCCCTCTGGAAGTGCCCACCCCTGAAGCCTCCACTCCTGAAACCCCTGCCACACCGGAAATCCCGGCAGCAGATGTGCTGGAAGAACCCCTGGAAGATGTGCAGCCTTCCACGCCTGAAGCTGTGCCAGCACAGGAAAGCACCAGTGTTCCTGCAGCACCAGAAGCCACTTCTGAACCCACTCCAGAAGCTGCACCTGAACCCGCTCCTGTGCCCACCCCGGCACCTGTGAGCAGCGGCCCTGTTCCTGCCAAACTGGCCATCAAGAAATATGGGGTGCTCTCTGGAGACAGCATTCCGCTGGTGGCAGGTGCCCTCACGGTGGGCCGTTTTGATGCCTCCACAGGCCCTGTGGACATCGATGTGACCGGACTTCCCGGCTCTGAGCATGTGTCCCGCCGTCACGCCCAGGTGTTCTTCGAGGATGGACGCTGGAAAGTCAAAGACCTGGGCTCCACCAACGGGGTGTTCCTGCGCAAGTCCGGAGATGTGAATTTTGGTCCCCGTCTTGCAGAACCCACTGCCCTGAGCAATGGGGATGAGATTGCCTTCGGGAACCTCTTGATGATCTTCCAGGAGGATTGACCATGACGGACCCACGTCCACAGGAAGAGGCCGAAAACCGGGAAGAGGTGACTCCTCCCGGTCCATCTGGCTCTCCTGATTCAGAAGCTGCTGATTCAGAAGTTGTAGTGCAGGAAGTGCTGGCCCCCGAGCCTCACGAAATGACCGCCCAGGATGCGCCTGAAGACCAGGCCCCAGAGGCAGGTGCAGAACCTGAGGATGCAAACGCTGAAGCTGCAGAACCTGTCATTGCAGAAACAGGCAGTGAAGAGGTCATTAAAGAAGCAGCCGTCAATGCAGAAGGCCTGAACCCCCAGGATGTCATTGAGGAACAGACCTTTAACTTTGAAAGCCCTCATGGGGAAACCAGTCTGGAACAGGTGATTGCAGAACAGGTGCAGAAAGTGCATGGTGCTGAACTTGCGAGTGCCGATCCTGCAACTGGACCTGAAACCCCTGCAGAAGACCCGCCCAGCTTGCCAGAAGTGCCCGTGCAGGACCCTGGCCAGCCGATCCCTGAAGACCTGCCTCCTCCGGCAGATGAACCTGCGGATGTGCCTCCCCATGAGACCCCACCTGCCATTGAGGATCCCAGACCTGAAGGGGAAATCCAGGCTGCAGAGCCTGCTTCCCATCCTGATGTTCTGGAACCTGCTCCAGCCATTCAGATGAGTTTTCCGGTTCCCCAGGTCATGGAACCCCTGCCAGAACAAACCACCGAGACTGCTGCTCAGGATGACTTTCTGGAAGAAGAAATCCTGCCTCCCACCTTCACAGAACCCACCTTGCAGCGCGAAGAGCAGCAGCAGTGGGGAAACGTGCGTTTCCGGGTGAGGGACGCCCTTCCCAGAGGCTGGTTCAGCGCTGCTTCTGAAGAGGGGCAGAACCTGCTGGTGCACCTGCAACCCCAGGCTTTGTGGGGAAGCCTGCTGGCCCACCGTATTGCTCCCAAAGCCCTGTATTCGGGCAACGAAGGGGTGGTTTTTCCCGACACCCAGGGAGAGGTGCTGACCTTTCCCCAGAGCTTTCCAGAAGCCCTGAAGCTTCTGGATGCCCTGAGCCAGTACGTGTTCAGCCTTTACAAGCAGGGTTATGCCCTGATTGACCTGGACCCGGATGGTCTGGTGATGACCCCGGAAGGTTTGCGCCTGCGCTTCCCTCCGCGTCTGGCCCGCATTGGAGAGCCCGTCACCACCGTGTACCGGGAAGGGTTCACTGCGCCTGAAGTGATGTCCGGTCTGCCTGCCACAGGCAAAGAAGGGGTGTTCTTTCTGGGGGCTTTGCTGTACCGCCTGCTGAGTGGAGAACTCCTGCCTGCTGAAGGGGCCTCACGTGCTTTGCTGGGCAGCGTCCAGGTGGCAGGCGTCCCACAACTGCTGTACCAGTCCCTGCAACCTGCCAGCAAACGGGCCAACCCCGAACAGTGGCGCAGTGCCCTCGGTGGCCTGAAAGCCGCGCCCACCGTGGAGTGGAAAGTGGTGGCCCGCTCCACCGTGGGCCTCAACCCGGACCGTCCGGTCAATGAGGACTCTTACGCCTACCGCCTGGAGCAGGTTTACACCCACAACACCAGACAGACCCTGCTGCTGGCCTGCGTTTCAGACGGCATGGGGGGCATGGCTGCTGGAGAAGTTGCTTCTCAGGCTGCAGTGCAGACCTTCCTGCAGGTGGCGGCCACTGAAAACATCGAGGACACCATCTGGAAATGCAATCAGGCCGTGCTGGACAACATGAACGGCCAGGATGGCGGCTGCACCTTCTCTGGCGTGGTGGCCCGGGACAGCCAGGTGGTGCTGGGCCATGTCGGAGACACCCGCGCTTACACCTTCTCGGGCAGCACCCTCAAGCAGATCAGCAAAGACCATTCGCTGGTGGCTGCCCTGGTCGCCAGTGGCATGATGACCCCCGAAGAAGCCGAGAACAGCCCGGACCGCAACAAGGTTCTGCGCTCTCTGGGTTCCCTCAAACAGCACCAGCCCGACTACGTGATGCAACTGGGCTTCACGGTCGCTGTAGGGGATCGCTTGCTTTTGCTCAGCGACGGGGTGTGGGGAGAGGTGGGCTTTGCAGATTTGCAGGGCTTCATGGAACTTTCACTGGAGCAGGCTGCAGACCAGATGATTCAGGCCAGCCTGGCTTCCGGTGCCCCCGACAACGCCACCGTGCTGATTGCCGAACGCATCCAGTAAACCTTCCATCCTTTCAGCAAGAAGCCCGGCATCAACCGGGCTTCTTTTCGTGGGGCAGCACCAGCATTCCGCAGTGCTCGGTCAGGGCCACCCTGAGGACCTCCTCGAAATGCTTGTAGCTGGAGTGTTCCCACAGGTGGGGCTTGTGTTCATACAGGCCCAGCAATTGTTCTTGCAGGCCTTTCACCTGGGAGAGCAGCAGGCGCACTTTTAAGCCTTCCTGCAAGTTCAGAGAGGTGCCCTCTACGGCTTCCCAGAGGCCTTTCAAGTCCTGGTGTTCCCGCTCCGACATGAACCCCAGAAAACGCAGATCAATCAGGGTGTCGGGTTCAGGATGCTGGTCTGCAATGGCGTAAAAATGCAACATGTTGGATTAGAGTTTAACATCACACCTCGTCCCACTGCAGGATGTTGAGGGGACCGAACACCTGGTTCCACAAATCGCTTTTCTCTTTGGCCCCCCACAAATTCACGATGTGGCCGGGGGTGACGTACAGCACCCATCCTGTGCCTTCTTTGATCAGGCTGTGGATGATGCTGTTCTGGGTGTGGGCACGGTCCAGACCGTCTGCAACCCGCAGGATCGCAGAGAGTTGCCGGACCAGGAGTTGCTGCTCTTTGCTGAGCGTCTGGTATTCGGTGTGGGTGGGTCTGGGTGGGGTTTTGCGGTGGTAGCGGGCCACCAGCGCGATCACCTCGATTTGCCAGGGTTCGTAGCCCCTGAGGCCCGAGTGGCGGATCAGGTACTGGCTGTGTTTGTGGTGGCTGCTTTGCCCGACCAGCAATCCAATTTCGTGCAGCATTCCTGCGGCCCTGAGCATGCTTCTGGCTTCGGGCAGGAAGCGCACGTGTTCCAGCAGGTGCGTGAACAGTTCCTTGGCAGTCTGTGTGACGTGTCTGGCGTGGGCGGCATCGAAACGGAAACGCTCTGCCACTTCCAGCACACTGCGCTGTCTGGGGGAGAGTTGAGCCTCGTAATCGGCTTCCCGGGCGAGGTATTCGATCATCATGCCTTCCCGCAGTGCCCCGGTGGAGACCGTCACCTGGGTGGCCCCCAGCAGTTTCAGGGTGGTCAGCAAGACCAGCAAACTCACCACGATGATGTCTGCCCGTTTGGGATCCAGCCCCGGGGTTTTCAGGCGTTCGGGAAGGGTTTTGTGCCGCAGTTCCTCGTACAGGGCCTGCAGGTCGCTGACCCTGAAGTTGAAGCCATTGATGCCCAGGCTGGCCAGTCCAGACCGGGTGGCCAGGATGGCAGCGACAGATTCCATGCTGCCACTCGATCCGATCACCTTGGTGCCAGGTTGCAAAGCAAAATCTGCAAGCTGTGGGGCAAGGGTGTCCAGAATGTGCTTCTCGATGCGTGAGAGCACCGCTGGAGTGGCCGGATCCTTCTTGAGGAACATCTCCCGCAGGCGCACCCCCCCAAGGGGCACACTGACCACCTTGCGGGCGGTGTGTTTGTTTCCCAGCACCACTTCCAGGCTGCCGCCTCCCAGGTCGAGCAGCAGGTTCCTTTCGGCAAATTCCACGCTGGAGGCGGCCCCCATGTAGGTCAGTTCGCCTTCTTTTTGACCGCTGATCACCTGCATGTTGACCCCGATTTCCTCGTGCAGGCGTTGCACCACCTCAGGGCCGTTTTCGGCATCCCGGGTGGCGGAGGTGGCGTACACCACGAAGTCGGAGACTTCATTGACTTCGGCAATCACTTTGAAGCGGGACAGTGCGGTTTTCAGGCGCTCATAGCCTTCTTCGGTGAGGCGACCTTCTTGCAGGTGTTCCCCCAGACGGGTGCGGTCTTTGAGCGATTCGATGATGTGGTAGCTGCTGACCTGTCCGGTTTTGAATTCACCGATCAGGAGGTGGCAGGAGTTGGTCCCTACGTCGGCAATGGCAACCCGCATGAGCACAGTTTAGCGGAATGTTTCAGGGAGGGCATCAGGGGGGTTTGTTCGCTGGCGGGTCGGTGGGTTTTGAGAAGCCGTCAGCCGTCAGCCATCAGACAAAAACACTCTGCTGTTGGCTTGTCGCAGATTGCAAGCCAGGAAACGTGCGGAACAGGAGCCCTGGCAACATCCTGCAGCATGCAAAAGCTCTAGAGGATCTTGTGCTGACTGCTGATGGCTGACGGCTGACCGCTCTTTTCCCTCCCAGCTCACCGTTCTCTGAACATCAGGGGGGTAAACTGTGAGCTGTGTTTGAAGCGATGATCTTTGATTTTGACGGCCTGATTCTGGACACCGAGACCCCTGAATTTGAAGCCTATGAGGCGTTTTACCAGCGGCAGGGCAGGATTTTGCAGCTTTCTGAGTGGCAACGTGGCATTGGCACCTGGGGGGCTTTTGACCCCTGGGCAGCGTTCAACTTCTCCGAAGCGGAGCGGGATGGTTTTCATGCGCAGGTGCGCGAGGATGTGCTGAAGCGCATCGGGGAAGCCACCTTGCGAGAAGGTGTAAAAGAACTCTTTGAGGAAGCAAAAGCCGAAGGCATCCGCATTGCCATGGCCACCAGCAGCGACTGGGAATGGATTGACGAATGGACCGGCAAGCACGGCATCCAGCAGTACTTCGAGGTGTTTGCCACCCGCTATGAGGTGCCCCAGGTCAAGCCTGCCCCAGACCTTTATCTGCTGGCCCTCAGCAAACTGGGTTTGCATGCAGATCAGGCCATTGCCATTGAGGATTCTTTCAATGGCTCCACTGCAGCGCTGGGTGCAGGTTTGCGTTGTGTGGTGGTGCCCAACAGGGTGACCTCCACCCAGAAGTTTTCTGCAGACTGCAAACGCCTGGAGTCCCTGAAAGGTGGTTTGAAGGATTTAAGAGCGCTTTTTGCCAAATAAGCGCTGAAAAAAGCCTTTTTTGTCTTCCTCGGGTTCACTGTGCTGGGCAGGGGTGTTCCTCAGGTTGCCGCTGTAGCGCTCTTTTTGCACAGGAGCTGTTTCTTTGGGGACCGCCGAGGGATTTTCCAGCCGTTTGATGTTCTCATCGAGGGCCGCAATGAAATGGTTGAGGTCGATGCGGTCCCTGGGGCTTTTGGCCAGGGCTTTCTCAATGGCGAGGGCCGCCTTGCGGGTCAGGTCCGGGTTGTTCTGCAACAGGGATTTGGGGTACTGGGTCAGGTGGGCCATCAGCAGTTCATCGTAGGTTTTGCCATGGTAAGGCCGATTTCCAGTCAGGGTTTCATAGGTCAGGATGCCCAGGCTGTAAACATCACTCTCGATGCTGCCGGGTTCTCCACGGTAAATCTCGGGGGCCATGTAGAAAGGGCTTCCTGCGGCATATTTGGGGTTCTGGATGCTCACGGTCACGCCAAAGTCCCCCAGCACGGCCTTGTCGCCCTGCAGGAAGATGTTGCTGCTCTTGATGTCCTGGTGCACGAAGCCCTGTTCATGCAGGTAGTGCAGGGCCGTGCCCACGTCCCGCATGAATTTGAGGCCCTTGATGAGCTCTGGTTTGCCTTTTTCCTGCAGGTAACGGTCCAGGCTGCCATCCGGGTAGTAGTGCATCACAATGTAAGGATTGTTGATGTGGGCAGAGCCCTCCACCACCCGCACGATGTTGTTGTGATTCAGTTGCAGGTGGGTGCCGATCTCGTTGGCAAAACGTTTGAGCTGGTCGGGGTCATCCAGGGTGCTCTGCAGCGGGGTTTTCAGAGCCACTTCCTCACCGTTTGGATCTTCGGCAACCCGAACCAGTGCCATTCCGGTTTTTGCAAGTATGCGTGTGACAGTGTAATCCCGCATGAAACCCTCTTTCAGATTGCTGACCTGTTTGGTGTTTGTTGATCCCTAGAAGTCTAGTTTACCTGTTCACACAGAATTCTTACATCTTTCATCTTGCAAGTGCTTAAGGGTTTACAAATAAAGGACGAAGCTGAAAGCGATTTTGTGTGTCTGCAGCGGGATTTATGACTTTCCAGATTCTGGATTTCCAGATCTGCTGCTGTCCTGCGTGCAGTTTAGGTCAAATGAACAACAAGAACCGTAAGGTGCCAGCATTTTGCTGTTCATGGAGCGGCTCATTGCTGAGAAGCCAGTTGCCTGCGGGTGAAAAACTCCCGAAACTGCGCTTCAGGCATGGGGCGGGCATAGTGGTAGCCCTGGGCGAAATCGCAGTGTTGTCTGCGCAAAACCTCTTCCTGGTCCAGGGTTTCCACCCCTTCAGCGACCACTTGCAAGCCCAGTTTGTGGGCCATGGCAATGATGGCATCTGTCACAGCCTCATCTTTGCTGTTTTGCACAATGCCCTGCACAAAACTGCGGTCGATTTTCAGGTAATCCAGCTCAAAGGAACTCAGGTAACTGAGGCTGGAGTATCCTGTTCCAAAATCGTCCAGGGCAATGCGGATTCCAGCATCCCGCAGGATTTTCAGTTGCCCGACCACTTCGCTCTGTTGCTGCAACAGCAGGCTTTCGGTGATTTCCATGATCAGCTGGTCGCTGCTGGCCCCAAAGTCCTGCAGGGCTTTCAGCCATTTGCGGGCCACCTCGTCATGGGTGAATTGCTTGGCAGAGGTGTTGATGGCGATCACCGGGCAGGGAAGCCCCTCTGCCTGCCAGTTCTGCTGGTCCTGCAAGACCCGTTTCAGACACCAGTCTCCCAGGGCGTGAATCAGGCCCACTTCTTCGGCCAGAGGAATGAACACCCCTGGACTGATCATGCCTTTCTGGGGGTGCTTCCAGCGCAGAAGCGCCTCTGCCTTGAGGGTTTCCGGATGGTCGTAGGAGAGGATGGGCTGGTAGTACACCTCGAACTCCTGGCGTTTCAGGGCCAGGGTGAAGTCGGCAATCACGGTGCGGCGTTCACGGGTGGCCTGCAACATGGAAGAAGTGAACACCCGCCAGCAGTTCTTGCCTTCCCCTTTGGCCACCGACATGGCCTGGTCTGCGGCCCCGATCAGTTCCTCGGGATCCTGGGCATCTGCCGGGTACAGGCTGATCCCGATGCTGGCAGAGGCCAGAAAAGGCTTCTGTTTGATCTGGTAAGGATGGGAGAGGATCCCGAGAATGCGCTCTGAGATGTTGCCCACCTGGGTGCTGTCTTCCAGACCGGTCAGCAGCACGGTGAATTCATCGCCGCCCACCCGGGCCACCAGATCGCTTTCCCGCACACACAGTTTTAAACGGGCTGCCACCTCTTTGAGCAGCATGTCTCCGGCCTCGTGGCCCAGGCTGTCGTTGACATCCTTGAAGCGGTCCAGATTGATGAACAGCACCGCACAGATGCGGTTGTTGCTCTGGTGCTCTTTCATGCTGGCTTCCAGCAACTCCACAAACAGTTTGCGGTTGGGGAGCCCGGTGAGGGTGTCATGGTGGGTCTGGTACTGGATCAATTCCTCGGCCTGCTTGTGGGCGGTGATGTCCCAGTCCACGCCCAGAAAACGCAGCGGCTGACCATTGCTGCCCCGCACCACAGAGGCACTGGAACGGATCACCCGTTCGATGCCATCTGGACGCACAATGCGGTACTCGGTTTCAAAAGGCTTGACCCCGGCCAGCGCCCAGTCCACTTCCTGCAAAACCCGTGCTGCGTCTTCCGGGTGCAGGCGCTGGTCCCAGGCGGTGAGGGTGTTCTGCTCAAACTGGTCCAGCGTGACCCCGTAAATGTCCAGCATGTGCTGGTCCCACACCATGCGGTTCTGCTCGATGTTCCACTCCCACACCCCAATGCCCACCGTGCGGGTGGCCAGCTGAATGCGTTCAGACATGCGCTGCAGTTCCAGCTCGGTGTTCTTCAGGTGGGTGATGTCGGTGAGGGTGCCCACCAGCCTCATGGCCACCCCGCTGGTGTCGCGGGACACCACCTTGCCCCGGGCCAGCATCCACAAAGCTGCACCATCTGCATGACGCACCCGCAGCTCCACTTGACAGGCAGAAGGGTCCTGCTGCACGCATTGCTGCAGGGCTTTCATGGCGGTGCCCTGGTCTTCCGGGTGCAGGCTTTGCAGCCAGCATTGCAGGCTCTGGGGGGTTCTGGGCATTTCGGAACCAATCATCTGGAACCATGTGCTGGACAGGTAAAAATGATCCCTGGACACATCCCAGTCCCACACCCCATCCCCGATGCTTTCCAGGGCGTAACGCCAGCGTTCTTCCTGCTGCTGCAGCTCCTGGACCTCGGGCCTGCCAGACACCAGTTGCAGTTGCAGGATGTACCTCAGCAGTGTTCCATGGGCATCTTGAATGGCTTTCAGCGTGAAAAGGCCTTCCTGCAGTTGCCCGGCTGCATCCTGAAAGGTGTGGATCTGTTCTCGCTGGGCATCGGAAACCTGGGGAAACAGGTCATGGATCAGGGTTTGCAGGGCTTCCTGCTGGTCGGTGCCTGCAAACCCGGTGAGATCTGCAAAAGCCTGATTGGCGTACTGTATGGTCATTTCTGCAGACAGGTACACCAGACCCACTGCTGCATCAAAAGGTTTCTCGGGGGGTTTCGCAGCATTGAGCGCTGTGCTTTCCCTGCGCCGCTCCTGCACTTCGGTTTTGATTCTCAGCACCATCCATCCCGTTTCAAACAGCGGAATCAGGGTGAGGTGGGGTCCATGAACACTGGCAGACTGGATGTGTTGCAGTTCATCCAGCAAACGGTGGTATTCGCTGGCCAGTTCAGCATGCAGCACCTGATCCACGGGTTGCTGGTGCCAGTCTGGACGCTGAAGGCACTGCCGGGCATTGCCATGCACCTCCATGCACCGCTGATCGGGATTCAGCAGGATGCCATGGGTCAGCACTGCCTGGATCAGACCTTCATGGGTGAACTGAATGTCTTCGTGCTGGGTCATGTTTCTCCCGGAGGACAGGGCGGAAAGCCTGAGGCAACTGTAATCTCTATGTACAGTGATACCATTCCTGATCTCACAAAAACCTCAAATGCCAGCCTGATGACTTTGATGGTGTTTCAGACAATAAAAACTGGGACGGTGAAAAGTCCAGTCAACAGAAAAGCCAGCTTCCTGGAAGGAAAACTGGCCCTGCTGGATTCTGGTGATGGACCGGGCTTATGCGCCCACCGCTTCTTTGAGGGCACGGGGAAACTCCTTGGACACCTTGTCCAGGGTCTGTTTTGCAGTGGCCTCCACCATTTTCAGGAAGGCATTTCCGCCCCATTTCTGGGCCTCGGGAATCTCGAAGTGCACGGTGACCTCCAGGTCGTAATGCAAATCGGAGCCTTCCAGACGGGCTTTGCCGCTGACTTCTGCCCAGGCAGGTTTGTCCAGCTGGGTGGATTCCAGGGTGGCTCCATCTTCGGTGGGATGGATGATGCTCTGGAAGGGAATCAGTTGCTCGCCCAGCATGGGCACATTGACGGCAAATTTGGCCCGCACCTTGCCATCCACAATGTGCAAATCACGGATGAATTTGACCTTGGCAAGGCTCTGGTGAGGGTCCTGAATGAAGTTCAGGGCATCTTGAGGGCTTCCGGGGTGGGAGATGCTGCAACTGAGGGAAGTCTGTACTTGCATGGGTGAAACTCCTTGGTGCGTCCTGCTCCAGTGTACCCGAAAATGGACCGGGTATAAAATCCTGAGCGGTCAGGTTTGAACTTTCACTCAATCCATTCCACCCGGTACTCCCCGGTTTTCAGGGCCTGGGCCACATCGGCATCGGTGGCGGCCCGCAGTTTGCTCTTGCGGGCAAAACGGGGTGCAGAGGAAGCAAACCCCACCCGCACAATCATCTCATCGGTTTCTTCATCCCGGCCAATTTTCCAGACCAGTTGACCTGCCAGCTGGTCCAGCGAACGGTGCAGCTCTGGGGTGATTTCTTCGTGGCCCGTCATGTTCTCCATTCTAAAGCAGAAGGGGAGGGGGAGGAAGGCAGAAGGCAGAATGCCAGGAGCTCAGGGCCGAGAGCCGAGGGCGAAAAACAGAAGGCTGAAGGCTGATGTAGGGGCGTAGCGTGCTACGCCCTTTCGGAAGAAACCTCAAATGCACGCTCCGCTTCCTGGCAGAACGCTCAGCCCATCAATCCATCGCTTGCAGCAAAGCAAATTTCAGGTAACGGGTCTCAGGGACACCCAGCATTTCGGGGTGGTCAGAGGCCTGGGTTTTGCGTTCCAGAATGCGGAACCTGCGGCCAGCATCGCGGGCAGCGTCTCCCAGCATCTCGTAAAAGTCGCTGTCTGAAACGTGGAAAGAACAGCTGGAACTGGCCAGAATGCCTCCGGGGGCCAGCAGTTTCATGCAGCGCAGGTTCAGTTCTTTGTAAGCCCCATAAGCAGCGTCCAGGTCCTTGCGGCGTTTGGCAAAAGCGGGGGGGTCCAGGCTGATGGTGTCGAATTTTTCTCCAGCTTTTTCCAGTTCACGCAGGCGGTCAAAGGCGTTGGCAGCAGTGAAAACCACATGCTCAAAACCGTTGAGCTGCATGTTCTCCTCAGCCCGTCTGAGGGCATCTTCGGAGACATCGATGCATTCCAGGTGGTCGCACCCGCCAGCCAGATGCAGCCCGAAAGAACCGTGGTAACTGAATACATCCAGCCCCCGTCCTGCAGCGTACTGACCCAGCAGGGTGCGGTTCTCACGCTGGTCCAGGAAAGCTCCAGTTTTCTGGCCGGTGTAGGGATTCACCAGGTAACGCACTTCACCTTCACGGCATTCGATGGTGTCCGGAACCTCGCCATACAGCACGGTGTTTTCGGTGCTCAGGCCTTCCAGTTCGCGGTTTTTGTTCTCAAAGCGGCCCAGGATGCCTGTGGGTTGCAGGCGCTCGATCAGCACCTCCAGAATCTCTGGCAAATAGACCTCCATGGCAGCAGAGCCGTTTTGCACCACCAGGAAATCCTGGTATCTGTCCACCACCAGGGCAGGCAGTTCGTCCGCTTCGGCGTGGATCAGGCGGTAACTGTCTGCGTCGATGTTCAGGCTTTCCCGGAAATCCAGAGCGGCATGCACACGGGCGATCAGGATGTCCACACTGGCTTCTTTCCAGTAGGTCAGCACCCGCACGCTGATTTCACTGCGGGCATTCACCAGGGCGTATCCCAGCACCCGCCCGGTTTCTTCCTCAACGGGAAAAATGCCCACTTCCTGGGGCAAACTCAGGGTGTCGGATTTGTAGACCCAGGGATGGCGGGTTTTGAAGCGCTCAAACCCTCTTTTGCTCAGCACAACATTTGACATGGCAACTCCTCATTTTGCAGACGCCTGCCTGGAAGCCCAGACAGACCGAAAAAAAGCAGCTCAGGTGGATCCTGAACTGCACCGAAGATGATTTTAGCACCTGCTGATGAAAAGGCAGATTTAAAGGTTGAACTTGACCTCTTCATCTTCCTTGATGGAGATGCCCTGATCGGGCTCCACCCCGGCATTGCGGGCCAGTCCGCCATAAAGGGCAGAGTTTTCGGAGTACTCGCTTCTGGGCCGGATGCGAAACGACAGCCAGATCAGAAAAGCAGGCAGCACAATGAACATCACGATTCCGACCATGTCAGACCTCCAGAAAGACAGATGCCTCACCCTAACACAGAAAGCCTCACAGGTTTCTGTCCTGCAAGGCTTTCTGAAGGGCTTGCTTCAACAACAATTCACTGGTCTTTGAGGCCCTTGATCTCCTCGATGAAACGTTCCAGCGAATCAAACTCACGGTACACCGAGGCAAAACGGATGTAGGCCACCTCGTCCAGAGGCTTTAAAAACAGCATGGCCCTGCGTCCGATTTCCTCTGAAGTGATTTCGTGGGTGGGGTTTTCATCTTCAAAACTGTAGGCAAACTTTCGCAGCAGTTCATGGTTGATGGGGCGTTTCTCGGTGGCCAGCATCAGGCCACGCAGCAACTTGTCCGGGTTGAAGGGCTCCCGGTGGGTGTCCCGTTTCACCACCATCAGGGGTTCAAGCTGTGCCCGTTCGTAGGTGGTGAAACGCCTTCCACAGCGCTCACACTCCCTCCTGCGTCGAATGGAGGCCCCCTCATCGCTGGGACGGGAGTTGATCACGCGGGTGTCGTTGGAAGAGCAGAACGGACACTTCACGCATTTTCCTCTTCCCATTCGGCCTCGGCCTCTGCAGCCTCCAGGGCTTCGAGGGCTTCGGGTTTGGGAACAGGGGGAAGGGGCACGTTGATGATGTTCCCGACAATGTGCTCCATTCTGGGGTCTGCAAAATGACACACTGCAGTGCTGAGGCCCACGTCCCACTCGTCGCTGTGGGCTGCACGGCTGGGCACCAGCAGGTTCACCCGCAGGTTTTCCTGCGAAGCGTGCTGGGTCAGGTGAATGAGTGCCCCCCGGAACGCATGCATGTGCAGCAACTGGGCGTCCAGCGGAGGGGCAATGATGGTCACCCAGGTGTGCTGGCGGTTCCTTTTGATGTGCTGCAAGATGGTCAGGCTGGAGCGCACGTTGTAATTGGCAATTTCCACCCACTCAGACTCAGGGAGGTAATCAAAATGCGAGTAACTCACCCGGTCTGCCACATGGACAATGCCGTGCACCTCACCGAAAATCTCGGTGACTTTTTCCAGGGCGGCCCGCCAGTCGGACATGCTGGTGGGGCTGGCTTTGATGGGGATGGCTTCCCCGCCCTGCTCTTCAATTTCAGAGGCCAGCACACTGATGGCCTCGGGGTTTTCACTCAGGAGAATCACGGTGGCGTCCATTTCGGCCAGCAAAAGGGCAATGGAGCGACCAAATCCCTGGTCGGCGTTGGTCACCGCAACAATGCGACCTTCCAGAGCACAGAAATCCGTCGACTGGGCATGAGGAGGAGACATCATGCCTTCAGTGTACACCGAGACTGGAAAGTGTCACAGTTACGCAAATGGGGACGGGAGGGAAGGCAAAGCAGAACCCCCAGACACATGCGTCATGGGGGTTTCGGGAATTTGCTTTGAAAGAAGCTGCTTTAAACCCCATCCTGGGCCAGATCGTTGAACCGCACGTGCTGACTGTGAAATTGCAGTTTGACGGTGCCCACAGGCCCGTTTCTTTGTTTCCCGATGATGATTTCTGCAATGCCCTGCTGGTCTGTTTCCTTGTTGTAGTACTCATCACGGTAAATGAACATCACAATGTCTGCGTCCTGCTCGATGGCCCCGGAGTTGTGGCTCACAATGCCATCTGCAAGCCAGGAAGCAGGTCCAGGCACGGTCAGGTCAAAGACTTCCTCTTCACCTGCAGGGGTGATGCTGACCACTTCATCCCAGAACAGGTCAGAGGTGGCTTTTTTCTGCAGTTCAACATCGTTCAGGATTTCTGCGTGGTCCAGCAGCACAGTTCTAGAAGGGGCAAACTTGAAGTGGGAACTGCCTGCGTAAGAAGTGCCCCTCAGAGCCGCCATCTGGCGGGTGGTGATGCCCTGCTCCTGCATCCTGGAGCGAACCACATCGAAAACCTCGACGGGCAGGGTGTCTGTATTGGTGTTGGCTTCCCGGGCTTCCAGGTAAGAGCGCAAACGGGCTGCATCTTCCACCTTGCATCCTGTGGCACCAATCCGGTCCAGGAACAGCATTTGCTGGGTTTTTCCGGAGATCTCCACCACATGCATGGGGCGGTAATCCCCCTGCTGGACAGTGCGGAAGCGGGCCACAATTCCGAAGCGCAGCAAGAGCGCTGCCACATCTCTGGCAAGTTGCAGGCTGTTGGTGGAGAAATTGATCCTGCTGGAGCTTTTGCTTGCTTTGGGGGTGAACAGGGTGCCATCTGTGGCCCACAGGTTCTGCAGGAACAACGCCACCTGATCATTGCTCAGGCGGAACAGGCTGGCTGGCAAATGTTTTTCATGGGAACGCTGGTTGAAGCTGCCCAGGTCGCGCAGCCATTTGTTGATGCCTTTTGCCTCCCAGCGGTTGCCGTTGCCACTGAACACCAGCTGATGCCAGTTGCCTTTTCCGGGATGGCGGTTGACCTGCACCCCAAAAGTCAGAGCTGAATCTGTCACCAGTTTGCTGTTGGCTTCAGAAGCTGTGGTGTAGCGCAGGGGTTGTCCTTTCAGGTAGCTGCCATCTCCGACCAGATGGCCCAGCAGAACCAGTTCTGCCTCTGTCCACTTCTGGGTTTCCGCAGGTTCTGGGATCACACGGGCCACTGCCACGCGGCTGCCTTCCTGAATGTGCTGCAGTTCCTGCCAGCCATGCGCTGTGTAGATGCGGTGTTTCGCGGTTGCCCTGAGGGTGCGACCACTGGCAAGTTTCACCTCAAAGACAGGTTTGATGCCCACACTCCACACTTTGTCGCTGGTGAAGGCCCCTATTTTTTCATCTTCGGTCATGGCGAGCACTTCTGGGTTGGTGCCCACCAGTTCACGGATGGGCATACGCTGTCCGTTGGAAAGCATCACCAGGGTGTCTCCAGTGACACATTCGCGCAAATCTGAAAGCATGGGTCTGTGATTTGGACGTTGTTCCACTGCACGGGAAAGCTGGGACAGCACAATCACAGGAACTTCAAGTTCACGGGCGATGCTTTTTAATCCACGGGAAATGGCGCTGATTTCCTGCTGTCTGTTCTCTCCGCCCCCACCGCTTTTGGATCCGCTCATCAATTGCAAGTAGTCAATCACCACAAGGCCCAGAGAACCTGTTTTGACTTTTACCCTTCGCAATTTGCTTCGGAGTTCATTTACTGTCAGGTTGGGCACATCATCGATAAAAATAGGAGCTTCACTTAATCTTGCGGCAGCATTCGCAAGCCGGACGAAATCTTGCTCGCTGAGCTGACCACTTCGCACCCGGTTCATGTCCACCCTGGCTTCCGAACAAAGCATGCGCAAAGCCAGTTGTTGAGCGGGCATTTCCAGACTGAAAACTGCTGTTGTTTTGCCTTCGCCTCTCAAAGCCACATTCTGAGCAATGGAAAGTGCAAAAGCAGTGTTGTGCACGCAGATGTCCTGGGCAACGAAGTTCGATCCATCAGGAACCGTCAGGTCATACACCTGTTGTTCTCCCAGATCTTCAATGGACACAATTTCATCCCAGTACAGATCCGGGCTGGACAGACGGGCAAGTTCCGGGCTTTCCAGCACAGCAGCATATCCAGCCAGACGCTTCTGAGGAATGCCTCTCTGGGTGTGTGGGTTGTAGCGTTTTCCGGTGTGTTCTCCGCTGCGCATGGCAAGCTGGGTCAGGGAAAGCTGCTTCTGGGAGGCCAGTGCACGAACTTTCTCCCAGACGCTGGCTGGCAGATGACCGTTGTTGCTGTGGCGTTCAGGGTGCAGTTCAAAAACCCGCGTGGCTTTCTCACCAAACCAGCCAATTTCTGTCTGGTAAAGGGCCACCCCCTGGGGCTCGGTGATTTCCACCCGGAAAGATTTTTCGGTTTTTTGCCACAGTTTGGCAATGATCCCAAAGCGGGTCAGCAGGTGCTGCACGTCTTTTGCGAGCTGCAGGGAAGCCACAGTGAATTCAATCCGGGGATGCTTTCCATTCAGGCTGTAAATGGTGGCGTCACAGCTGAACAGGATGCACAGGAATTCCGCCACTTTTTCTTTCTGCAGAGTGAAAATGGCTTCAGGAACCGTCTTGAAGTGGGCGCTCTTGCCCATCTGCCCGTGTGACCTCAGAAATTCGGTGAGAGGATTCTTCTGGTTTTTCTGGGCACCCGGAGTGTGGGCCCTGGCCACAATGAAATCAATCCCATCCTGCTTGATGCCGAGTTCCGGGAATTTCTGCCCGATCAGGGTTTTGAAGTCCTGCACGATCAAAGGATCGGTGTTGGTGAACCTCGGGGAGGTGTTGGTCAGGTTGCCCTCTGCAATGAAGTAAGCCAGCAGACGCACTTCTGCAGAATCCAGCCCTTCATCCGCTCCGAAGTTGGGAACTGCACGAGGTACCGCAATGACATCTCCCAGCTTCAGGTCATACAGGGGGGTCCAGCCTTCAGGGGTCAGGAAGGGGTGGTGCAGGGTGACTTCCACCTCGCGCCCCAGCCTTGTGCGCACCCTGCGAACGGGTTTCACCCCACTGTCAATCCAGTGGGACACCTTGGTGGGACGCAATTTGCCGGTCTCAGAGATTCCGTAAACTTCGGGCAGGTTGCGCTGAACAAATTCTTCGATGGTGATGCGCTGCCCGGTGCCAGGAACATCAATCAGGGTGTTTGCAGTCAGGCATTTTCCCATCGAAGGACGGGCGGCCAGCACATTCAAACTGCCCGGAGAAAACCCGGTGATCATGCTGTCCAGATCCCGAAAGCCGCTTTTGGTGCCATCAATGTGCCCACCTGTGGCATGCAGCTTGGTGATGTATTCGAAGGTGTCGTGCATGACAGTGTTCATGCTCTGAAATTCGTCTTTGCCTTCTTTCTGGGAGACATCGAAGATCAGCTGTTCGGATTTGTCCAGCATTTCGTCCAGCGGCACTTCTCCGTCGTAAGCCAGCTGCATGATGCGCCCCGAAGCCTGGATCAGTTGCCTGAGGGTGTATTTCTCCTGGATGATGCGGGCATAGTATTCGGCGTAAACGGCAGTGGGCACGCTCTCGGAGAGGCCCACCAGGTAGGACACTCCGCCCACTTCATCCAGCACATTTTTGCCGCGCAGTTCTTCGGAGAGGGTCACAAGGTCAATGGGTTGCCCCTGGTCGGCAAGCAGGCGCATGGCAGCAAAGATTTTGCGGTGGGATTCCCGGTAGAACATGTCTGAATTCACCTGGTCTCCCAGGTTGATCAGGGTGTCATTGTCAAGCAAAATGCTGCCCAGGACGCTCACTTCGGCGTCGATGCTGTTTGGTGCGACTCGTGCTACAGGATCCATGTGTGACCTCTCAAGGCTTTTCAGTCTATCACCCTAACACAGAATTTGGGGTTTGGTGCAGACAGAAGGCCCGATGCAAATTTAACCTATGACTTGGATGGGGGCCATGCTGACCAGGAAGGTTTTTTCCTGTGTTGGAAAGCGAATCCTGGCCTTTCTTAAAGAGCCGTACCCGATGGCCCCGATCAGGATGCCCTCACCAAACTTGGGATGCATGACCCGGAGGGGGGTGGAGGGCAGGGTCTGGAATTCGCGGGAGGGGATGCCCAGACGCTTGCTGACCTCGGTGCTGGACAGGCCCTGCAGTTCCAGCAGTTCTCTGGCCTGCAGTTCCCAGTCCAGGGCCACGTGTTCTGCTGGTGCAGGCACCTCGATTCGCACCTTCTTCCCGAGGTGTTTTTCCAGCAGTTCTCTGGATCCAGTTTTGTTGAGGTGCCGTTTTTCCCCGTTTTCCAGGGTGGGAGAGCCACAGCGTTCCACCTCCAGGCACTGGTAGCAGCCGTTTTCACAGCAGGTGCTGGAACACAGATCCAGTGCACGGTCCAGCAAGAGGGGCAAATCCAGGAAGGCCCGGTGGCTGATCCCCAGCCCGCCTTTCCAGTCGTCGTAGATGAAGAAGTAATTGTCCTTTTCGCTGCGAAAGGTGCCTGCAATGTCGCTGGGATCGCAGGCGACCAGTTCGGGAATCAGTTTCATCAGGGCGTGTTTTAAAGCGTGGGCGGTGCCTCCCGTGGACTTCACCCCAATTTCCAGGGTGTAGGTGCGGAAACTGGGCAGCGTGAGGGGCTGCTCGAAGGTGTGGTCTGCAAGTTTCTGTTCCAGCATGCGGTCCCGGATGCGGGCATTGCATTTGGGACAGGTTTTGTCACTGGGCAGGGCCTCATAATCACATTTCGGACACACCCGCGCAAACACCTGACGGTGCAACTGGTACCCCAGGTACTCTTTCTGCACGCTGATTTCCCCGAAGCGGAAGGCCAGGTCTCCCTGGGTTTCCCATTTTTCCATCTTCACGGGCGTGACTTTCACCCGGTAATTGCCCCTGGTGAATTCGCCCACCGAGGTGGTTTTTTCCACCAGAATGACGGTTCCCTGCGTGCTGGGCAGCCAGTCCGTGACCTGATAACTGACCCCATCCCAGCTGAACACCGCCCCCACGTGTTTTTCGGCGTGGGCATAGTGGCTGCTGGGGGTTTCCAGGGGTTCAAAGAGGGCTTTCCTGGGGTTCTCTTCCCAGAGGGTACGCTCGACCACATAGTATTTTTCGCCATCGTCGCTGCGCAGGTTCCAGCGTTTCATGCCCAGGGCCCAGTTGCTGCCAGAGGCTTCTTCTGGAGGGTTGAGGCCCACCGCGTAAAACTCGTGCTGCATTCTGGACAGGTGTTTGGGGGTGATGTAGGCGTTGTGGGATTCGATCACGGCCCGTTCCACGGCCCCCTGCAGCAGTTGCCTGAAGTTCTGCGGGCTGCTGTAGAAAGCGTCTGCAGGTCTGGGCACCCCGTTTTCGTCCATGGCGGGCAGGTACAGCACTGCGCCTTCGCCCACCCGTCCGGCCCGGCCCACCATCTGCCGGAAGGTCATGCGGGAACCGGGGTATCCGTCCAGCACCACCACACTGAGGTCCCCGATGTCCACCCCGGCTTCCAGAGCACTGGTGGCGAACATCACCCCACTTTTTGCTTCCCTGAAGCGGCTCAGGCGGGCATCTCTGGCCCCGGCCCCGGACATGTACAGGTGCACGAAATCTTTGTATTCGGGGCGGTTGTGGTACTGGGCGTGCATCCTGGAGGCCTTGGACCTCCCCCGGAAGAACACCAGCGTTTTCAAACCGTGCACCAGGGTCTGGTTGATCAGGTTGTCCCAGAATTTTTTCGCTTTTCCCCGGTGGTCCACCAGGTAATAGGTTTTGGGGTGTTTCTTGGCCCCGGAGGTGTTGATTTCGGTGCATTTCAGGCCGGTCAGGGATTCGGCAAATTCACTGGCGTTCCCGATGGTGGCTGTGGAGAGCAGCACCTGGGGTTTTGCGCCCAGGTGTTCTGAGAGGGACATCACCCGGCGGATCAGGCCAGACACCTCGCAGCCAAAGCCGCCCCGGTAGGTGTGGGCCTCGTCCAGCACCAGATGCTTGAGGTGCTTTAAAAAAAGAGCGACCCGTGGGTGGGCCAGCGCCCAGTGCAATTTGTCGGGGGTGGCCATCACGATGCGCACGCCTTCCCGGAACGCCCGGTCCACGGTGGCCTGCCCCTGGAATTCCTCGGTGGCCCACAGGATGCCTGCTTTGTCCAGAAACGCCTGCAGTTTTTCGCGCTGGTCCTGTGCGAGGGCCACCAGCGGGTAAATGAGCAGCGCTGTGGCCTGCGGATCATCGATGAGGTTCTGCACAATGGCAGGCAGAAATGCTCCGGTTTTTCCTGAAGCTGTGGGCGTGGTGAGCACCACATTTTTTCCTTCCCGCATGGCTTTGTAGCATTCGGCCTGGTGGGAATACACCTGGGGATACTGAAAGCCTTTCTTCACAGCGCTGGACCATTCCAGCTGGTCCACCTCCAGGAGCCTCGGGGGGTGTCCTTCTTCGGTGTAGAAGGCCCTGGCTTTGTTGCCGAGGAGGTCCTGAAGAAAGGGGGCGAGTGCAGACATCAGTCTTACAGTGTAAAACAAAAGCGGATTTTGGGGATGAACGTAATATCACCGGTGCAGGAACAGGGAAGAACACCTGCAGCCATTCAGGCATTTCTGCTTGCCAGAACAGGGGTTCAAAGGTTTGAAAAGCTGGAAAGGCTTTCAGCTTTCATGAAGTTTGCGTTGAAACGGTTCGAGGGTTTTCCCTGAGATCAACCTGAAAAAACTCCATTGTGGGGCCAAATTTTCTGTAGTAAAATGAACCTCAAAGCCATTTGAAAGCGTTTGCGCAAACAGGGAGGTGCCGCTGTGTCTGAGAAAACCCCTCCGGTCAGGCTGGATTTTGACAGGCTTCAGGCCTGGGTTTCCACCCAGCTGGCCTCCATCCAGACCACCATGAAAATGATGGGTGCAGTGCCCCTGCAAGCGGCAGGCCCGGTCCTCGCCCACCCCAGGGAACTGCGGGTATGCACCCTGGGTCTCCCGGAGGTGTTCTGCCAGGGGACGCGCCTGGAATTCCCTTACCAGAAAGTTCAGGAGCTGCTGCTGTACCTGATCTTCAATCCCAGTGCCAGCAAAGACCAGTTGCTGGAAGACCTCTGGGACGGCAAATCTGCAGACAGCGTTTACACAGCCATCCGGCAGCTCAGACGCCTTTTGAAAGATCACCTTCACCTTGCAGAAGAAGCAGTGGTCAAAAAAGGACGTTATTACAGCCTGTCTGCTGAAATCCAGATCGGACTGGATTTGCACACCCTGGACAACACCGTGTTCAGGGGAACCAAGATTGCTCCGCAGTACCTCTGTGTCCTGATGGAAGGCCTGGATTCCTCCTGGATTGAAGAACAGCGGCTGCTGTTCAACAAAACCCTGCTGGCCAGACTGGAGCAGGAAACCCAGCATCCCCAGCTCCCCCTGGAACGCCTGCTGGTGCTGCACCTGCTGGTGCTGGTCCGGGATGTTTTTCAGACGGCTGCCCTGGATGTTGTGCTGCGCCTTTCCAGAGACCTGGGTTTTGCTGCCGTGCAACGTGCAGCACAGCAACTGGTGCACGCTTTAAATGAAGGCAGCTCCACCGAATTTCAGGTGGCCCAGTTGCGGGATCTGGCTGTGGAACTGCTGGAAAACCAGCGCCTGAGCGCCGTATGAAGCAGGCCGCCCACCACCTCCCCAGGTACCTCGACGACTTCATTGGCCGCACCCGGGATTTGCAGAAACTCGGAGAGGCCCTGCAAAAATACCGCCTGATTTCGGTGGTGGGCTTTGGAGGGGTGGGAAAGACCCGTCTGGCCGTGGAATTCAGCCGCCAGCAGGCCCTCAATTTCCAGGACGGCATCTGTTTCTTTGATGCCTACACCAGCCGCAACACCAACGAGTTCATCTCCATGATCGCCAAATCCTTCGACATCACCGACGTGAAGATCGAAAGGATCAGCGAGTTCCTGGCCGAATACTTCCAGCACAAACACACCCTGCTGATGTTTGACAACCTGGAACACCTTTCCGACATTGGGGTGTTCATCAGGAACCTGCTGGCAGGGTGCCCCTCCCTGCACATCCTGGTGACTTCCCGTGAACGCCTGAAGGTGCGCGGGGAGTGTGTTTTCAAAATCCATCCCTTCAACTTCGAGGCGTTTGAGTCGGATTTTTCCTGCAACGAGGCCATGCAACTGTTTGACAGCCGGGCCAGAATGGTCAACCCGGATTTCACCCTCACCCCGGAGCACCAGGGATGGGTGTTTCAGATCTGTCAGCTTCTGGAAGGCATTCCCCTCTCCATTGAACTGGTGGCCAGCCAGGTGTACAGCCACTCCCTGCAGCACATCCTGAAATTCCTGCAGGACAACCTCCTGCTCTCTGCAGACCATGTGTCCATTGACCTCGATGACCGCCAGCGCAGCATGAAAAGTGTGATCGACTGGAGTTACCAGCTGCTGGACGCACAGCAGCAAAAGGTGTTTCGTTCCCTGAGCTTCTTTGATGCCAAATTCGATCTGGATGAAACCCTGCACATGCTCAGCTTCCTCTTTGAACAGCAGCACATCCAGGCCGATCCCAGAACGCTGCTCACCAGCCTGATGGAAAAAAACCTCCTCTACCACAAGGTGGGCGGAGATGGACGGGTTTTGATTTTCTATCTGGATGTGGTCAAGGTTTACGCCCGCACCCTCATGACTGCTGCAGAAAAAGAGGAGCTGCTGGACCTCTACACCCGCTATTATTTTCAACGCATTCAGACCAACCGCGAAGCGCCCTTTGATGTGCAGAGCGAGTATTTCATTCTGCATGCCAGCAACATCCACCAGACCATCCGGGCCAATTTGCCCGAGCGCCCCTGGCTGTCTGCCCAGCTGGTGTCTTACATCTGGAAGTACTGGCAGGCCTCCCGTTACTTCTATCTGGGCCTCACCTACACAGACGCACTTCATGCCGCTTACCAGCGGGTGGACCCCCACCACCGCAACAATGAATTTGGCCTTTCCATCGTGAACACATTGATCGGTGCAGCCTGGATTTCCAACGACAACTTTGATTTTGAGGGAAGCCGCAGGTATTTCACCCAGGCGCTGGAGGTGGCCCAGCAACACCAGAACCTGCTGGGCATGGCGGCAGCCTACCAGGGCCTCGCGCACCTGTGCATGTTCTGGGGAGATTTGCAGCAGGCAGACCGCTTCACGCACATGGCACAGCAGATCATCGAGCAAACCGGCAACCCGGACCAGAAATGCTGGATCCAGAGCCACCAGGGCAGGCTGCTGTTCACCAAAGGGCAATATTCAGAGGCAGAAACCTATTTTCTGGAATCCCTGCAGGTCTTTCAGGAGCGCAGCAACACCTGGGGCATGGCCTGGACGCAATTGCACCTCGCAGAGCTGTACTTTGAAACCCAGCAGTTTGACCGTGCAGAAACCCTGGTGCAAAACCAGCTGAACAACACCCTGCTCTCTTTTGAGGAAATGAACACCGTGCGCCTTCACCTCTTGCTGCTGGCCACCAAAGTCCATCTGGCCCTTGGGCGCACCCAGCAGGCCAGAGACACCCTGCAGGTCTGCCTGGGACACTTCGCAGACCGCACCCGCGCCATCAAGGTGAACGACCTGATGGGCGTGCAGATCCTGCTGCTGGTGCAAGAAGGTGCAACCGAAGCAGCCACACAACTGATTCATCAGGTGATGCAGAGCAAACAGACCGTGGCCACCATCAATTCCATGCTGGACATCAATTGCTGCGCGGCCCTGATTGGCCTGCAGGAAGGGAGTTTCACCGAGGCCCGCAAAATGCACCAGCTGTGCCTGGACATCCACCAGCAATTTGGCTGGGCCATCAGTCCCAGAAGGGCCACCCTGTACCAGCAACTGCAACACCAGCTGGCTGTGCTGGCCTGATCCATCGACCCATCAGGACACCTGCAACTGCAGGTGGTTTTTCTGGTTGCAGAAAGACCTGAAAAGTCATCTTTTCGGGATTTCAGCTCCTGAGCCCTGCTTTTCAGGACTTTTCAGGACCAGCCCATTACCCTGAAGCTGTTCTTCAAAATCGAACGTGTTCTGTCCGGCGCGGCATTTTTCGCATCTTCAGGCGAGGGCTGAAGACAGTGGTGTTTCTCAAGGTGTTGCTTCTCGTTTCAACAGGACGGGCGGCTTCAACAGTTCTGGCAGTTCGGTAAGGTTCAAATCCATTGGTTCAACAGAGAGGTCAAGATGCGCAAAGTTCAATTCACTGCCCTCACCCTGCTCAGTGTGGGGTTGCTGGCCTGCAGCAGCAATCCGGTTTCCACCGCACAGGTGAAGGTGCAAAAGCAGGCTGGAGAGGGCTTCTGGTCCACTTCGGGAAGCAAGATCATTGATGCCAGCGGTCAGGTGGTTCGCATCACCGGGGTCAACTGGTTTGGTCTGGAAACCCCCAACTACGTGCCCCACGGTCTGTGGAGCGTGAACTACAAGACCCTGCTGAACCAGGTGAAAAGCCTGGGCTTCACGGTCCTGCGGCTTCCTTACTCCAACGAGATGCTGGATGGTCCCAAAATGCCCTCTGGCCTCAACGAAGCGGCCAACCCTGACCTCAAGGGTTTAAACAGCCTGCAGGTGATGGACAGAATCATCGAGTACGCAGGCAGCATCGGATTGAAAATCTTTCTGGACCGCCACCGCCCCGGTGCAGACCAGCAATCGGCCCTGTGGTACACCGACAAGTATTCAGAGCAGCGCTGGATCGACGACTGGAAATTCCTGGCCACCCGTTACAAGGGCAACCCCACAGTGGTTGGTGCAGACCTGCATAACGAACCGCACTCCGTGGATGGCGGCCTCAGTTCCTGCTGGGGGTGCGGAGACCCCAAACAGGACTGGCGTCTGGCTGCCGAAAAAGCCGGAAACGCCATCCTGGGCGTCAACCCCGACTGGCTGATCATTGTGGAGGGGAACGAATGCTGGGCTCCGGACGGAAGCGCCGTCAAACCTACCCCCTGGAGTCCCAACCCCAACATGAGTTGCAACTGGTGGGGCGGCAACCTGCAAGGGGCGCAGAAATATCCGGTGCGCCTCTCCAGACCCAACAAACTGGTGTACTCCAGCCACGATTACGGCATGAGCGTGTACAACGGTCAGCCCTGGTTCACCGATCCCAGTTTCCCTGCCACCCTGGAACCCCACTGGCGCAAGAACTGGGGCTATCTGGTGGAGAACAACATCGCCCCGGTGATTGCCGGTGAGTTTGGCAGCACCTTGCAGGACCCCAAAGACCAGGTGTGGCTGCCTGCCCTTTTGAAATACCTGGAGAAAATCGGGGCCAGCTGGACCTACTGGTCCCTCAACCCCAACTCTGGGGACACCAAGGGCATTTTGCTGGATGACTGGACCTCCGTGGACCACGTGCGTTACGACGTGGTGAAACCCTTCCTGGTTCTGCTGGATGGAGGGACCACCAACAAATTTCCTGTGGTGGCCATCACCACCCCCACCAGCGGTCAGAATTTTGCTTCTGGAGCTGCTGTTTCGGTCAAAGGCACCGCCAGTGATCCAGACGGCACGGTCTCCAAAGTGGACCTTTATGTCGATGGGGTCCTCAAAGGCACCGACACTGCTGCGCCCTATGAATTCAGCGCCACCGGCCTGGCCAATGGAAGCCACACTGTGAAACTCACCGCCACCGACAACAAAGGGGCCACTGCCAGTGCCGCTCAGGCCATCACCGTGGGCACCGACACGGGCACTGTGACCGAATACTGCACCGATTTCCACACCATCACCCTTGGTGCCTATAAATATGTCAACAACACCTGGGGCAGCAGCAAGACCAACGGCCAGCCTTACAAGCAATGTCTGCAGGAACGCACTGTGAACGGCGTGAAGCAGTACGGCTGGAACTGGAATTGGCCTGGTTACGAGCCCACTGTGTACGCCTACCCGGAAATCATTTACGGCTGGAAGCCCTGGGACACCATGACCTCCACCGATCCGCGATTCCCCATGAAAATCAATGGAATGCCAAACGTGCAAATGACCTGGGATGTTTCTGGTACCCGTGCAGGCCACTATGATTTCGCTCCAGAAATCTGGTTCACCTCCACCCCCGGAGACGGCGCAGCCCGCCCAAAAGACATCACCACCGAAATCATGATCTGGCTGGACTACGATGCAACCACCAACCCCGGAGGCAGCAAAGTCGCCTCTTCTGTGATTGATGGGGTCAGTTACGACATCTACTCCATGTTCATCACCACTGCAGATGCAAGCTGGCGTTACCTTGCTTACAAAGGTCCAGCTGGGCGCAACTCAGGCACCATCAACATCGACAAGATCGCCAAAGACGCAGTGGCCAAAGGACTGGCCAACGGCGAGCACTACATGAGCGGTGTGGAATTCGGAGATGAGTCTTCGGGTGGCACAGGCAACATCTGGGTCAACAAATACGAAATCAAAGTGGGAAGCACCGTCAACACTCCTCCAGTGGTGTCGGTCAGCAGTCCCACCGAAGGCCAGACTTTTGCTGCCGGAAGCTCTGTCACGGTCAGCAGCACCGCCACAGACAGCGATGGCACCATCTCCAGAGTGGATCTGTACGTGGATGGGGCCCTGAGCCAGACCAGAACGGCTGCTCCTTACAACTTCACCGTGGGTGGTCTGGCTTCTGGTGCACACAGCCTGAAAGTGACCGCCACCGACAATGGCGGAGCCACCAGCAGCGTGACCCGCAACATCACCGTTCAGGGAACCAACACGCCCCCCACCCTCACGGTTTCCAGCCCCACTGAAGGTCAGAGCTTCCCGGCAGGCAGCACGGTGAATGTGGCTGCAACTGCCACGGACAGCGATGGGGTTTCCAAACTGGACTTCTATATAGATGGTGTTCTTAAAGGCACCGACACCACTTCCCCCTACACCTACAGCGCAACCGGACTGGCGGCTGGAGCCCACAGCATCAAGGTGGTCGCCACGGACACCAAGGGTGCAGCCAGCACCGTCACCCGCAACATCACCCTTGGGGGCAGCACCCCGGTCTGCAAGGTGGTCTACACCAAACAGAACGACTGGGGCACTGGAGCCACCATCAGCCTGGACATCACCAACACCTCCAGCACCCCGGTGAACGGCTGGACCCTGACCTTCAACTTCACAGGCAACCAGGCCATCAACCAGAGCTGGAGCAGCACCTACACCCAGAGCGGGCAGGCCGTCACCCTGAAAAACCTGGATTACAACGCAACGCTCGCAGCAGGGGCCACCACCAACCTGGGGTTCAACCTGACCTACACGGGCACCAACAGCAATCCCACCGGTTTTAAGCTGAATGGCAACACCTGCCAGTGATAGAAGTAGACAGTTCACAGTGAACAGTAAACAGCCAGCAGAACAGGCTTGATCACATAAGCCAGATCAGGGAGGATGTGCCACATGGCGCATCCTCCGTTTCATGTAGGATCAGAGGGGAGGGGATCTGCCACTTCTGCTATTTTTATACCGAGTACAGATATTTTGGAGTGGGATTTCGATGTTCAAAAAAGTCCGTGCAGCACGCGTTCGCTCGGGCATCTCAAAACCCCAGTCTGCAGGTGTTGACATAACCGGGTATCCGTAGTATTCTTTTCTTCGCCCGAGAGGAAGCAGCAATGCAGAAACGAAGGCGG
>NZ_BMOD01000034.1 GCF_014646895.1 Deinococcus roseus | reverse complement strand
GGCTTGTCGGCTCGAAGGGGTATGACAGGCTCATTCTCCCACTTTGGGGACCTGGCCTAACACACAAAAATCTCAGTTAACCAATCTCTGGAACGGTTCTGTCACCAATATGGGGTGGCCTTCCAGGCAATCCCTTCCGATCCGCACCTCAGGGGCCGCATTGAACGGTTGATCGGTCTCATCAACGAGGCTTTGAGGCACCTGCCTGGTTCCACCCTCAATCGACACCGCACGAGGGGCAAAACAGGAAAGGATTATGCTTTTTTTGGTGAAAAGGACCTGGAGCGGTACCTCACCCAGTACCTGCTGGACCGCATCAATGTGCAGGTGAAAAGGGGAGAGGTCCTCAGTCGCCTGCAAAACGCCTGGGTGCAGGTGAGTGAGGGAAAAAGCCAATTCAGCCCCCTTCCTGAAGGAGACCACGAGAAAATCCAGAAAATGCTGATGCCTTGCTTCAAACGCTCCCTGCAAAAAACCGGTTTGCAGTGGAAGTACAGGCATTACGTGTCCTTCCATCCTGAGGTCCTGAACCTGGTGCGCCGCCGAAAAGCGGTGGGAGAAGTCACGGTGCTCTTTGATCCCCACAACATCCAGCAGGTGTGGTTGCTTCATCCTGAAACAGGGGAATCCATGGAACTGTTCTGCAAGGACATTCCCAGGCCGACCAGCATCTGGGCGTGGGAGGAAGCCAGGAAGCAACTGGAGTTGGAACTCAAACCCGCCCGCAGTGCCCATCAAATCTACCAGAAGGTGCTGCAGATGCGAGATGATGACGTGCCAGCGGACCCCAATCCTCCAGCAACCCCCACAGAACCGGCGCCAGGAACGAAATTTCCCTCCGCCCACTGGCCAAAGTTTGGCATCCAGGAAGCACCTCCAGAACGCAACAGGGGAAGGCATTGAAGTTCTCCCGTGAGGACCTGATCCGCTCCCGGGAATCCGCATGGTTCCTGATTCCGGAACGAGAGCGGTTGCTGGAGCGCCTGTCGCAGCTGGTCACCGATCCTCCGAGGCACCGGGAGCGCAGCCTGGGTTTGATTGGGCCCGCCAACTCTGGAAAGAGCCGTCTGATCACCCAATTCATGAAGTTGCATCCTCCTGTTTATGGGGAGGAACTGGACCTGAAACCCATCTTGCTTCTCCGGATGTCCCCACTCAGGAACACCTCCCAGTTGGTGGACCGACTGCTGGCCCTGGTGTCTCCCGTCAAAGTCATTGGGAATGAAGATGAACGCACCGAGCACCTGCTGAACCTGCTGGAGGTGGTGGGCACGAAAGTGATTGTGCTGGATGAATTTCACGATGTGCTGAGTGTGGGCAGCCAGACCCGGCACCACATGCTGACCAAAATCAAAGACCTCAACAATGCCGGGTTGCGGATTGTTCCTGTGGGCACGGACCGCATGGTGGACGCACTTTCCATCAACCCAGAACTTTCCACCCGTTTCACCCGGGCGAGGTTGGATGCGTTGTCTTTTGAGGACAGCCTGGGGGTGGCTGCAGCTTTTTTTGCTCACCTGGGTTTGGAGGAATGGACGGCCCCTTACCAGAAGGTCGCGGAGATGGTGTACATGCGGACTTCTGGAACCATTGGCAACCAACTGGATGTCCTCGAAGAAGTGGTGCTTCAGGCCACTTCAACGCAGGTCAAAGTGACGATCAGGTTGTATCAGGACGCTCTGGAACTGCTGGGGTTTTGAAGGATTCTAACGTCTTGGTGTCTTGCCATTCCCGCTTGACTGAATGAACGTGTGACACTGCTTTGGTTGTATTGGAGGCAAAGCAGTGTGCAGGGAAAATCAAGTGGGTGCTGCAAAGAAGATTCTAAAATCCTGCACCAATGGGTGTGGAACACTGTGGCCAGGGTGAACCCATGATCTCCAGAGCTTGTTTTTCCGCGCTAGCATTGGGATCCTCCCCGTTGCCTCACTGCAATCTATTCAAACAACATTCAAACAATTCAAACTTGCTCATGCGCACCAGATGCAGTACCATGGAGTAGAGGTGAACCATGGCCACCCTGAGCCGATACCACATTCAAACCGCACTCAAAAAACATCCTCCTCAGGGTGCCCTGAAAGACCTCACCGGCAACCTCCTGCAGGTCGTCAATGATGAGGGTTACGCCAGGGTGGAAGACATCCACACCAAACTCTTCCCGCTGGCCCAGCTGGCCAGTGCCAACACCATGCTCAACCGGCTGCTCAGCGACCTGAACAAACACTTCACCCAGCAAAACCTTCCCATTGAAGCCAGAATCACCCAGAACCGCAAAGCTGGAGCCAGAAATAGGCAGGTCTGGTTCGAAGGTGAAATCCAGGTGCCCGCTCCCTTCACGACCCTGGAGTACCTCGCCCTGAACAACCAACCCTTGCTGCCCCTGGAAGGGCAGGTGCTTTACGGGCAACGCCAGCGCATTCTGCTGGTCACCTTCAATAAACATGAATCCAGGGCCGTCACGGAAGTGTTCGGGCCCCCCCTGAACCACCTCACAGGCAAATGCATTCTGCAACAACTCCCCTCACCCGCACATCTTGAGGTTTACCACCTGATCAGCCAGCAGGGCAATTTGCGTGCCCAGCGCACCATCTTGCAGGCCATGCAGGACCTGGGGGAACCCCGCCTGGATGCCATCATCGCCACCGGAATCTGCTTTGGGATCAACCCCAAAAAACAAAACATTGGGGACGTCTTGATCAGCAGCCACATCGCCGAGTACGAACTGAACCGCGTGGAGGCAACTGGGGAACAACGCCGGGGCAGCATTCCGGAAGCCCCAGCACGCCTGGTGCAGGCTGCCACGGTGTTGAAGCACCAACGCAACCTGGGTTGGCCTGACATTGAGGTGGGTTTGCTGCTGAGTGGCGAGAAACTCATTGATCACCTCGCATTCAGGGACCAGCTGAAAGCCGATTATCCCACCGCCATTGGAGGTGAAATGGAAGGGATGGGCACCCTGCAGGCTGCGAGCGCTGAAGGGGTGCCGTGGCTGGTGGTGAAAGCCATTTGTGATTTCGCAGACGGTCAAAAAAACACCAGCAGCAAAGAAAGGGACCAGAAACTGGCGGCAGGCAATGCTGCACAGGTGGTGAGGGAACTGCTGGAAATGCTGTTCCAGCCACCCGAGAAACCCTCCGGACTGCCTGTGCCTGAAGTGAAAGCCCTGGATTTGCAGCAGCTTCCCGAACATGCCCTTTACCCCACGTTTGGGCAGGAAACCACCCTTCACCTGGAAATGGGGATGGATCTGGTTGAGGCCATCAAAGAAGCCGTCAAAGCCGTCAACGTTCAAGAGCGCCTGCAGAAGTGGGCCAACGCGGACCGGGCGCAGCCCCTGTTCGCCCTGCTTGGCGAATACGGGATGGGCAAAACCATTTCCGTGCAGCACCTCGCCCGCACCCTGCAAAAAGAGGCCCAGCAGGACCCCGCCAAACGCATCCCCCTGCTCTTCGATCTCAGGCACCTCACCGGGTTACATTTGCGGGTGCCCACCCTGCAAGACGTCCTCAAGGAATGCATGGCCCGCGGCTGGGACCCCAGAGGGGATGGGGAGCCTTACACCCCAGGCATGGTGGAAGAATGGATTGCTCAGGGGGCCGTGGTGATTTTTGACGGATTGGACGAAGCCCTGGTGAAAATGAATGGCAGGGAAGGTCAGGCTTTCACCCGCAACCTGCTCAGCCTGGTCACCCGGCACCTGAATGCCTTGCGCGAACACCGCAAAACCCACCCTGGAGCACCTGACCCCAGGTGGATTCCCCGGGTGCTGCTCACCTGCCGCTCGCACTACTTCCGGGACATCACCGCCCAGAAAAACCACTTCGGTGGGGAAGACCGGTTGCACCTGCAGGACGAATACCAGGTGATGGAACTCCTGCCGTTGACCTCCAACCAGATCCAGCACTACTTGCAAACCCTGTTTGCTGACCAGATGCCTGAGGTGATGCGCACCCTCGGCAGCATCCACAACCTCAGTGAATTCTGCCAGCGGCCTTACACCCTCAACCTGCTGGGCACCTTGCTTCCTGAGTTGTTGACCCAAAAGCAGCAAGGCACCCCCATCCGGGTGGTGCACCTCTACCAGCGGGTGGTGGACCGCTGGTTGTCCCGGGACGCAGGCAAGCACCACCTGAGGGTGGAAGACAAAATCAACCTGGCTGGATTCATTGCCCACACCATGAGCACCCAGGGCGCCTCTTTCCTGTCCGCCCAGCAACTGGAGGACAGCTTCCAGATCTGGAGGAGCGCCTCAAGAGTCCGGCAATCCCGTTACCCCCAGGACTTTGTGGAGCAACTCGAAGAGGACCTGCGCACCAGCACTTTCCTGGTGCGTCATGACCTGGGCGGAAAAACATACGGGTTTCGTTTCGCCCACACCAGCCTGCAAGAGTACTTCCTGGCCCAGCATCTCCTGGAAGCCCTGCTGGAAGGCCAGCTGGAACACTGGCAGATCCAGACCCCCAGCAGTGAAACACTGAACTTTCTCGCTGAACTCCTGGCGGACCTTTCCAGTGCAGCGGCCCAGAAGTTGCGGGAAAACGCCCGGAAACTTCGGGCAAACTACCTGCCCAGGGCCAGCGAATTGCTGTTTCAATTGGGTTTGACCTTGCATGCCAACGCCATGTTTCCACTCCCCCTGCAAGGCATGGATTTGCGTGGCGCCCAATTGAAGTTCCAAACCATCGGGGTGGCAGGATCTCCACTGAACCTGCGCGGCATCAAACTGGGTGGAGCGGACTTAACAGAGACCACCTGGGTCGAAGTTTCACTGGATCAGGCGGATCTGGTTGGTGCAAACCTGAGCCGCACAGAGTGGAAAGAGTGCTCCCTGCGGTTCGCAAACCTGAGCAACACCAACCTCACGGGCGCAATTTTTCACCACCCCAGAATGGGAGGCGTGGTCCTGGAAGGGGTGGAAGACCACCAACTGTATTTTGTTGAACCGGAAAACATGCCAGATGACACCCCCGGGATGTGCCTCCCCATGAAACCCGCAGGACCCAGAACCCCCGTGCTTCGCAACAGCAACTTTGAGTCCACTGGCACCCTGGACTGGTCCGCAAACGGACACCTGCTGGCCCATGGGGACGCTGAGGGTGTGGTGACCGTGCTGGATGCCCGCACCCTGCGGATCCTCCACCGGTTCCATCATCCCGGCACCGTGCATCAGGTGGCGTTTTCACCAGACAGCCTCTGGCTGGCCAGTTGTTGCACCTCCGGGGTGATCCGCGTGCATGAGTTAAACACCAGGAAGGTGGTGTACGAACACCACACCTGGACTTCATCCTGGCATCACCTCATATGGCATCCCAGCGGTCAAGGACTCTATGCCAGTGATGCCAACGGCAAGTTGATGTTTTTTCCAGAACTCAGCAGTGCCCGGTTGTCCATCCTTAAAGAGCTCTTCATGGGGTGCCATCACCTGCAGGTGGACCCTGCGGGCAAGGTGCTGCTGGCAGGGGTCGGGCGAGCCGTGCAGCTGCTGGACGCCCACACCCTGGAAACCCAGCACACCTGGTACACCCCTGAAGATGGGGCATGGATTGAAGCTTCACCGGATTTCCGGGAAGTGTACGTGGTGGGCGAAAAAGAACTGTACCAGTGTGACCTCCAAACTGGAGAAGTGTTGCAAGAAATGCCGCACGGATTGAAGCAGATTCATGTGTTGAAAACATCTCCTTCAGGTGAAGCCCTCTTGATCAACGATGGAAGTGGTTTTTTGCAACTCCGTGACCCCCTGACGCTGGAGTGGCAGCAGACCTTGCTGACCTTCGGTCACGGCCTGGGTGCAATTCAGTGGTCTCCTGATGGCCAACAGCTCGCTGCGGTCTACATGAACATGCTGCTCGTGGTTGACGTTTGCACAGACCAGGTCCAGGCGGGGTTGGTTGGGGTGCGAAGGGGCCTGGAACATGTGGTCTGGTCCCCTGACAGCACATGGGTGGTGGTTGGCAACAAGAAAAGCACCAGTGTGCTGGAAGGCTCCTCTGGGCGCCTGTTGTACCAGCATCTGGAAGGGGTGTCGTTCATGCAGCCAAACCTGTGGTCCCCTGACAGTGAACTTTTGATTCTGCCGCTCCGTGGTCAACCCTTGTGCTGGTTGAACTGCAAGACAGGAGAAACCCAGTGTTTTCAGCATGTGGTGTTGCCTGACCTTCCCAGGCTGGCCTGGAGTCCGGACGGACAACTGCTGGCTTGCATGGGTCATGACAGGCGGTTGCTGCTGCTGAATCGACAGGGCAAGGTTGTGGAGGAATTGGACCTCAGCCATCAGCAAGACCTGCGGTTCATGGAGTGGGCCTCTTCAGGCACAGGGTTGCTGCTGACTTCCAGACAGGCAGTGTTGCATGTGAAAATCAGCCCTCTGCACGTGGAGTGGAACAGAACGCTCCATTTCGTTCCCAAAGAAATGTTGATTCTCCCAGACGATGAGGCTGTGCTGGTGTCTGGCGGGCAGGGAGGGTTGCAACTGCTGGACTTGAAATCAGGTCAGGTGCTTTACTCCAACCTTGAACTTCGGGCCCACTTCATGCATCTGCAAGAATATGGTGCGGTCAGTGTGCTTCGTTGGGGTCACCCAGGCCTGCAGCTATACAGCGATGGAACCCTGCGCGAGTTGAGCGGGGAAGAAACCCGGTGGCTGGATGAAAAACAGGAGCGAGACCGTCAACAGGCTGCATTGGTGGAAGAAAGCCAGCTGAAACCGCGCCAATGGCTTGCTGATGCCCCTGAAGCCTGGCGTAACTCGATGTTGCACTCTCCCGACGGTTCCAGGTTGTTGCTTCCCGCAATGGACGGTTTTTTGCACCTCCATGAGGTGGCAGATGACGTTCTGATGTATCAACGGTCTGTGTTTGTGGCCTCCAACACCCACCTGTGCTGGGATCCTTTTGAGGATGAAGTGGTGTTTTCGTCTGGGTCCGTGTCCCGCCACCTTCAGTGGGAGGTCCACACGACAGACGGCGGGGTCCGGGTGCTGCCCTGGGAAGCATTCGAGCCTGGTCTTTGAATCCAGGATGGTCCTCTTGCTGGGGTAAGAGGACTGGACGCCCAGGTTGAAACCACCATTTCTCCTGACACGACATGAAGATGTCAAGTTGTGGGTACAGGGGTACGCTCAAGTCTGGCAGCACCCTACCAGGGAATGCTTCTTAGGGGCGTTGCATCAACACTTTGCACAAAGGCGGACCGATTAGGGCCATTTGGTGCTCCAGGGTGAGGTTTTCCCCTTAACGTGCATGATCCAGTTCACCAGCAATGCCGTGCCACTGAGGAACCGAGAACAACACCCCATCTGTTGACTTGATTCACTTTGTGAGTTAATATATGGGTGTCGGTTGAACCACCTCAAACACCCCCACCCACCTGCACCTCCACACCCACCGGTGGGGCGGTCCCACAGCCGCAACCCAAGACAGCCAGCGGCAACTCGCTGTCCCAGCAAAGCCTTCCTTTCCCTCCAGCCTGCAGCAATGCAGGCCTTTTTCACGCCGAAAGGCGCACCCAGAAGTGCACCTCAATCCACACGAGCTCAAAGCACCCCCAGCCAGTCCCGGAATTCCAACCACCCCCTGTGCTCAACCCCAGGCGAGGAAGACGGACATTGGTGCCACGTGACCTGCTGCCCGACCCTCCCCCACAGGAACTCCAGGCGCAAACCGGCCACCGACCGCAGCCCATCTTCCACGCCCACAAAAAGGGGCGGCAGGGCACCAGATGAGGTTCCCACACCCTCCACTTCAGGGGAGAACACCCCCACAAAATCCACCTTCCTCGCGTTGCCAGGGGGCCGGAACACCTGCTCCAGCACCACCCGCGAACCACTGCCAAAGCCCAGGAGGCCCAGGCGATCCAGGCCCCTACCCAGGGGATGCTCCTGAATCCGCTGCCAGGCGGTCATCAGGTCCAGGTGCACCACCGACAAATGGGATTGAAACACCCCCGGGGAAAGGCCCTGTGCAGCACAGGCCACGGACGGCACCAGGCGGTGTTTCAACACCCACACCGTCACCCCCAGCCTCCGCAACACCTCCGCCACCCGGTGCCCCTCATGCTCCAGGTGCAGGGCCTGAAACCCACCCCCCGGACAGACCAGCACCCCCAACCCACCGGGTTGATCCGGCCGGTGAACGGTCAACGTTGGACACACCACGTCCCTCACCGCCCAGGCCCCGGAGGGAAGGAAAAACCCTTCCTCCGGGAACCCACCAGGCTGTTCTCCCTCCCACAAAGGAAGTTCTGCACCGGCCGCCGTCTGCGCAGTCACCGGGAACCCACAAAAGCCTGGAGTTTCTCCAGCAAAGCCTCCCGGTGGGGCACCCCCCACACGGCGTTCCTGAGGCACATGCCCCGCTGGTTGCTGCGCAACATGCCCTTGAAAACATCCACATGGTCCACCGAGTGTTCCCCCACCAGTTTCAAAATGGCACGGTACGCCTCAGGTTGCTGGACCAGGTCATCAAACGTGGAATCCATGGATAGGGGCTTCACAGCCCCGGCAGGCAAAATGCAGCTGAACCGGTGGTCTCCGGAACCCACCTCAAACCCCTGGCCATCCGGCAACTCCACCCGGGCCCGGGTGTTGGCAGGAACCGTCACCTCCAGACGCAACTGATTCCCCTCCCTGAACCACGCCACCTCCGCCCGTCCATACGGGGTCAGGTGCACCGCACGGGCGAACGTCAAAGGCCCACCCACCTGGGGTTTCACCAGGATCTGACGGTAACCAGGCGCCGCAGGGGCCAACCCTGCCACACAGCGGTGCAAGAAATCCGCCACCGCACCCAGGGCGTAATGGTTGAAGCTGGTCATCTCACCAGGGTTGATGGTTCCGTCCGGCAGCATGCTGTCCCAGCGCTCCCACACCGTGGTGGCCCCCATGGTGACCGGGTACAGCCACGAAGGGCACTCCGTCTGCGTCAACAGCAGGTATGCGGCCTCCACCTCTCCGACGGAGGACAGGGCATCACACACCAGGGGGGTGCCCACAAAACCCGTCGAAATCAAATAACCATTCTCCCGCACCAGTTCGCGCAGGCGTTTTGCTGCCGTGTGACGCTGCTCCTCCCCGGGCAACAGGGCAAACTGCAACGCCAGGCTGTAAGCGGTGACGCTGTCACTCAACACCCGGCCGGAACCGGTCACGTACTCCCGCTGGAAGGCCCTCCGCACCCGGGAGGCCAATTCCCCATAATGGTCGGCCTCCTCCACGAAACCCAGCACCCTGGCCGCCTGGGCCACAATGTCGGCCGAGCGGGCAAAATAAGCGGTGGCCACCACCCCCGGCAGGGTCTTGGCTTTCCCCGGACTGGTCGGCGGGGCATCCGGATCCAGCCAGTCCCCGAACTGCATGTCCATGTCCCACACCAGACGCTCCCCGGTGCGGGAATGCTGGTACTCCACCCAGCGTTTCATGCTCTCAAACTGCTGTTTGAGGATGCCAGAGTCCCCGAACCGCTGGTACAGGGTCCACGGCACAATGGTGCTCGCATCCCCCCAAGCCGCAGCAGGCAGGGTCGCAGCCAGCACCTGCGGAATGACCGCCGGCACCGCCCCATCCGGCAACTGGTCCGCTGCCAGGTCCCTCAACCAGGACTTGAGGAAACCTGAAACGTCGTAAAGGAAAGCAGCGGTTGGAGCAAACGCCTGAATGTCCCCCGTCCACCCCAGACGCTCATCCCGCTGCGGACAGTCGGTGGGCACATCCAGAAAGTTCCCCCGCATCCCCCACACCACGTTTTGGTGAAACTGGTTGATGAGTTCATCACTGCACTCAAACCACCCTGTGCGCTGCAAGTCACTGTGCACCACCACCGCCTCGATGTCCGAGGGGTCCAGAGGGGCGGGCCAGTTCTCGACTTCGGCGTACCGGAACCCATGAAAGGTGAAATGGGGTTCGAAAACCTCGATGCCTTCGCCACGCAGGGTGTAGGTGTCGGTGTTCGCAGCATAGCGCAGGGGGCGAATGCCCAGTTCGCCGTTCTCGAGCACCTCGGCGTGCCTGAAGGTGACGGTGTGGCCCCTCTCGCCTCGCACTTTGATGTGCAGCCAGCCGACCAGGTTCTGTCCGAAGTCCAGCACCGTTTTGCCTGAAGGGGTGGTGAGGACGTCTCTCACAGGCAGGGTCTCGATCCTGCGCACGGGTGGGCCTTCGGGGGCAACCAGGGTGGTGAAGTCAAACGGCACGGCCTGCACCGTCTTCCAGTCCAGGTCATTGAAACCCGGGGTGTCCCACCCCGGTTGTTCTTTGCGGGCGTCGTAGCGTTCCCCGTCGTAAATGTCGTCGAACAGGATGGGCCCTTCACTCCACGTCCAGCTGTCATCGGTGTGGACCGTCTGGACCGTGCCATCCTGGTAGGTGACTTCAAGTTGCGCGAGCAGGCCCAGGGTGTTGCCATAAAGGTTGCGTCTTCCGCCTCCGAAGCCAAGCCTGCCCCGGTACCAGCCGTTTCCGAGCATCGTTCCAATGGCATTTTCACCTTCTTTCAGGAGAGGGGTGACGTCGAAGGAGTGGTACCTCAGGCGGGTGGTGTAGCTGGTCCAGCCCGGCGAGAACAGTTGATCGCTGATCCTCTGTCCGTTGATGCGGGTGTCGTGCAACCCCAGGCTGGTGACGTACAGTCGGGCGTGTTTCACACTGGCTTTCACCTGGAAGCTTTTCCTGAGCAGGGGAGAGGGTCCGGGCACCTGTGGGTCTTCTTCGCGAAGGGGTCCGACCATCTGGGCGGTCCAGTCTTCCGTTTCGAGCAGTCCGGCTTCCAGGGTGAGCACCTCACTCCAGGCCGTGCTGTGGTCGTTGCCCCACACCTGCACCCGCACCTGGGCCTGTTCGCGGGACTTCAGGGGCCGAAACGGCCAGTTGATGAGCACCGATTCCCCGGAGGGGATTTTGTCGGTGGTGTGGCGTTCCCCTTCTGCGAAGACCACTTCGATCTGGTAAGCGTCTTGTTGCCAGTTGGGGGTGGGTGTCTCGGTCTGCCAGGAGAGGCGGGGGGTGTGGACGCCCAGCCCGAGGCGGTTGTGGTGTTCGGCGTGGAGGTGGGTGACCGTGAGGGTGGTGTCGTTCAGGAGGGTCATGTGGGGGTTCCTTATCCTTTGACGGCGCCGGCCGCCATGCCTTTCATGACCATGCGGTTCAGGAACAGGTAGATGATCACGGTGGGGGCGACAGCCAGGCCGATGGAGGCAAAGGTGGGTCCCCATTCCCGCTGGCCGTACTGTCCGGTGAAGGCCAGCAGGCCGGATTGCACGGTGCGCATGTCGGGGTTGCTGGTGAAGGTCAGGGAGACCAACAGGTCGTTCCACAGGAAGAAGAATTGCACCAGGGCCACGGTGACGATGGCGTTTTGCACCATCGGCAGGGCGATTTTGTAGAACACCTGGTAGATGGTGGCCCCGTCAACGATGGCCGCTTCGATGATTTCCCTGGGGAAGCTCTGGAAGAATCCGGCGAGGAAGAACACCACCAGGGGGAGTCCGAAGGCCACGTAAGTCATGATCAGGGCCAGGCGGGTGTCCAGCAGGTTGGCCTGGTAGTACATGGTGAAGAGGGGCAAAATCACGATCTGGATGGGCACCATGATGCCGACCAGGAACATCAGGTTGACCCCTTTGGCCATCTTCCAGCGCATGATTTCAATGCCGAACGCAGCGGCGGTGCCGAGGATCACCAGCAGGAACAGGGAGGGGAAGACCACCAGCACGGAGTTGACGAAGTATTTGCCCATGTTGCCTTCGGTCCAGGCCCGGGCGTAGTTCTCCCAGTGCAGGGTTTCGGGGAGGGCCCACATGGGTTTGAGGCTGAATTCTTCGCTGCCTTTGAGGGAGGACATGAAAATCCAGAACACCGGGTAGATGGCGAGCAGCACCAGGATCAGGATGAGCAGGGTGATGGGCAGACCGAAGAGGGTTTTTTGAATTCTGGCCTGGGTGGGGTTGTAGGCGGCTTTGTTTTGCACGCCGGTTTTCATGGGGTCCTGTCCAATCATGGTCACTGTCCTCCGTTGCGGTTGCGCCACACGATCAGCAGCGTCACCACCAGGCATTGCAGGGCGAGGCCCAGGGCGATGGTGCTGCCGTAACCGTACTCGCTGTAGGTGAAGGCGGTTTTGAACATCAGCAAGGTGAGGGGGGTGGTGGTGGTGCCGGGTCCGCCGTTGGTGAGGGCGACGATGGTGTCAAAGACTTTAAGTGTGCCGTTGAGGCTGAAGATCAGCGAGGAGATGGTGATGGGTGCAAGCAGGGGCAGCACGATGAAGCGGGTGAGGGTCCAGCCTTTGGCCCCGTCGAGGCGTGCGGCTTCGAGGGTTTCATCGGGAATGGCAACCAGTCCGGTGTACAGCAGGATCGCGTAGAAGCCCATGGCCTTCCAGATTTCCATCAGTGCGATGATCCAGAAGGCGGTGTCGGCCTGTCCCAGCCAGGGCTGGATGTACCCATCCAGGCCCATGTTGTGCAGCAGGCTGTTGACCAGGCCGTACTGGGGGGCGATGGCGAACATCTTGGAGAACATTTGCGCGACGGCCACGGTGGGCAGGACCACCGGCAGGAAGATCAGGGTGCGCACCAGGGCGCTGGAGTTTTTCAGGTAGAAGTGGTAAAGCAATGCCAGCAGGAGCCCGAGGATCACCTGGCCGGTGGAGACGACGAGGGCGAATTTGGTGCCGAACCACAGGGCTTTGAGGAAGGTGGGGTCCTGGAGGATGCGCAGGTAGTTCTGGATGCCGACGAATTCAAAGCCGGTGATGGGGCTGCCTTCATACAGGGTGTAGCCCAGGGACCACACGATGGGGACCAGCAGCACGAGGGTGTAGAGGAGGAGGGCGGGGCCAACGAAGATGAGGATGGCTTTCCAGTCGCTGAGGGTTTTGTTCATGTCTGTCCTTGGGGTCAACACCGAAAAACCCACCCCCTGATGCTTCGGGGGTGGTTGGGGGGCCGGGTGCCTGGGCCCGAAGTCGGTTTACTTGAGTGCGTTTTGCAGTTGCTGCATGTATTCTTCGGGGCTCAGGTCGCCGGTGACCAGGGGTTGCACGTTGTCCCAGGAGACGGCGGTGGCTTTGGCGCTGAACAGGCCTTCCCACCACAGGTAGCCGTTTTTGGCGGCGTTGAGTTTCTTCTGGGTCATGCTGGTGAGTGTGGGGACGTTTTTGGGCATTTTGCTGACTTTGAAGCCGGTGAGCATGCCAAGGTCCGCCATGGATTTGTTGGCGTAGCTGTTGAAGACGTATTTCAGCCAGTTGCCGAGCTGGGCGTCGTTCTGTTTCTGGTTGACGGCGACGGTGAGGCCAGTGTTGATGGACCAGTCGCTGGTGCTGCCTTTGCCGCCGGTGACATTGGGGAGGTTGAAGAAGCCCACGTTGGCGGCGCCGATTTTGTTGCGTTTTTCGTCGTTGAGGTCACGCAACACCCAGCTGCCCATGTAGAACATGGCGGCTTTGCCTTGCAAGAAGGTGTCGACGGCGGTGTCGTAGTCAATGGTGTTGACGCCCTGTCCGAAGTAGCCTTTTTTGCCCATGTCTTGCACCACCCGGGCGGCTTCGATGAAGCCGGGGTCGGTGAGTTTGAGGGTGCCGGCTTTGACGCGGTCCATCACGTCTGCGCCGTACTTGCGGGCCGCGTATCCACCGATCAGGCGGGTCAGCGGCCATTTCTGGTCGCCGGAGGCGGAGAAAGGTTGGATGCCTTTGGCTTTGAATTTTTCGGCGGCCGACATCATTTCATCCCAGGTTTTGGGTTCTTTGATGCCACTCTCTTTGAAGAGTTTTTTGTTGTACCAGATGCCTTCGATGTTGAGTTCCAGGGGCAGGCCGAGGAGTTTGCCATCGGTGAGCTTTTTGTTGATGTTGACGGCCACGGGGTTGAGTTTGTTGTAGATGCCGAGTTTCTTGAAGGTGGCTTCGAGGTCGGCCACTTCGCCTTTGTTGTAGAGCTGCACCAGCAGGGTGGGTTCGCTGATGGAGTAGAGGGTGGGGAGGTTGCCCGAGTTGGCGAGCAGTTGCAGTTTCTGGGTGCCGTTGGTGGTGTTGTTCTGGTACTCGTAGACCACGCTGGGGGTTTTCTGCTGGTATTCTTTGGCGAGGTCGCTGATGATGCGGGTGTAGCCGACGTCTTCGTTTTGTCCGGACAGGAAGGTGACGGTTTTCTTCTGGGCGCTGGCGGTGCTGGTCATGCCGATGAGCAGCAGGGCGGAAAGGGCGGTGAGGGTTGCTTTTTTCATCTGGGGGTCTCCTCCGGGGTCACCAGGGTCAGTCCAGCCTGCCTTGCTGCGGACCCGATGGGGTCCGCCGTTTGGTGTGCTGCAAGGGCAGGAGGAACCCTGCGGTTTCCTCGACTTGTGAAGTAAGCACACATTAACACCTGGATCTCGATTGGTCAATACTCACTCACTGAGTCAACGTATACAAATGAAAAGCTTGAAGAGGGCGCTTCCAGATCTGCCAATTGCCTCCGCACCCAGGCAGCAGAAAGACCAGATCTACAACAAATTCCAGGATGTTCTGCCCACACATTGACCCGGCTTCAGAAAGCATGGTATGTTGCTTTCACTCAGTTTATGAGTCAAACGGAGCTTCCATGACAGTGAACAAAGGCGATCCCAGGGCCCTGCGCACCCAGAACCGGCGCACCATCCTCAACCACCTCCGCAAACTGGGCCCCACCAGCCGGGCACAACTTGTTGACATCACCGGACTGAGCAGTGCGGGCATCACCGGCATCACCGCCGAACTGATCCAGGACCGCCTGATTGTGGAACGCTCCATCGGGGAAGCCGGGGCCACGGGCGGCAGACGACCCATCTACCTGGACATCGACTACACCGCCCATTTCGCAGTGGGCATCAAACTCCGCGAAGACCGCATGGAGGCCGTCCTCACCGACCTTTCCACCCGGGTGCTGGCCCACCGTACCGAAGAACTCACCAGCCAGGACCCGGACAAAGTGGCCTTGCAGATCAAAGTGGCCTGCAAGAAACTCTACAAAAAAGCCAGGGTGGCCCCTGAGGATGTGCTGGGGATTGGCATTGGCCTCAGTGGGGTGATTGACGCCCGCCATGGGGTGGCCATCAACGCCCCCCTGTTCGGCTGGAGCAACGTCCCGATCGCACAGACCGTCAGCGAGCACACCGGCCTTCCCGTGTGGGTGGACAACGACGTGAACGCCTTTGCAGCCGCTGAACGGCTGTTCGGCCATGGCAAGCAATTTGACAGCTTCCTCACCGTGGCCATTGGCCGGGGACTCGGCTCCGCTCTGGTGCTGGACGGGAACATCTACCGGGGCAGAAATGGCGGAGCCGGAGAATTCGGCCACAACATGGTGCAGCCCGGCGGCCGGACCTGCAGTTGCGGACGGAAAGGCTGCCTGGAAGCCTACACCGCTGAACCCGCCTTGCTGGCCCAGTTCCAAGAACGCCACCCGGAGCACACCGGCATCACCTTGCCGAACCTGGTGCAACTCGCCCAGGACGGCCACATGGGGGCGCGTGAAGTGCTGGAAACCGCAGGTCGCCTGCTGGGCGTTCACCTCTCTTACCTGGTGAACAGCTTCAACCCTGAGCTCATCGTCATCGGTGGGGAAGGGGCACAACTCGGTCCGTTTTACTTCACCCCCCTCAAACAGACCCTCAGACAGCAGGCGTTTGACTCCCTCGCCGAGGACCTGCAGGTGGTGGTGGTGCCCTGGAACAAGGACGACTTCACCCCCTGGGCGCAGGGAGCGGCCAGCCTCGCGGTGCACAGTGCCTTTGAGACCGGAGAAGTCGTCAAGACCTTGCAGTCCAGACCCAACCCCTGAACTTCGGGCCGAACCCTTACAGCATTTGGTTCCCGCGCAGCAAGAGTTCTGTGCTGGGTGAAAAAGTACCTTTGGAACAACCCCGGATGCTGCGAGGCACCCCAGGAGGTCCATGTGAACCAAAAGGCTGCTTTTTACAGCTCCAAACGCTTTATCTTCTTGCTGCTGGGCGGAATCAACGCGGTGGTGGGATGGCTGCCTTTGCTGGAAGCCTCCCAGATGCCGGTCATCTCCCGCACCCTGATCACCCTCAATCCCCTCCTGTACCTCTTTTTGTTTCTGGTGTACTGGAGGTGGCCCCGCCTGGAGCCTCTGTACGTGTGGGGCAATGCGGTGCTGTCCGTGGTGATGCCCCTGTTGCTGATCACCCTGGACCTGCTCAACCACCCAGACAACCTGGACGTCACCAGCCACGTCATTTACATCCCCCTCTTTTACATCACCACCTTGATTTTCCTGGGGCTCAAACGGGGCCTGGTGGCCACCGGGATGGTGTTTGTGGGGGCCAGCACCCTGCTTCTCTCCCATTACCTTCCTCACGTGGCTGAACTGCAAGGCCTGCAACTCGTTTATTTCAAAATGGTCATCAAGTTTTGCATTGCCAGCCTGATGGGCATTGCCTTCCTGACCGCCATGACCCTGTTCAATGAAAACCAGGTGCGGGGCCGGGTCACTGCGGAACTCACCGCTGAACTGGCCCTCAAAGACACCCTCACTGGACTGGACTCCAGAAAGCTGTTCCATGAGCGGCTGGAAGGGGCCTTGCTGCGTGCCCAGCGCAACCGGGAGTCGTTTGTGGTGATGTTCATTGACCTGGATTACTTCAAGCAAGTCAACGACCGTTTTGGGCATCAGGCGGGGGATGAGGTGCTGAGGCAGTTTGCGGACCGCATCCGCCAGGCGGTGCGCAAGTCGGACGCGGTGGCCCGCCTCAGTGGGGATGAATTTGCCATCATCGCCCATGAGGCCGGGCTGGAGGATGCGACCCTGCTGGGGGACAAAATCATGGCAAGCCTGGAAGCCCCTTTGACGGTCCTGGGAGAGCCCCATCCGGCTTCTGCCAGCATTGGCATCAGTGTGTACCAGGAGCATGGCAAAACCGCCAGTGCGTTGCTGGTGGCTGCCGATCAGGCGATGTACCAGAGCAAAATCCATGGCCGGGGCCGGTACACGGTGTACTGTGCGGATGCCCAGCAGGGCAGTGAAGGCATCAGCCGCACGGTGCTGGAAAGGGAGTTGCAGCATGCGGTGGAGCAAAAAGCCATCCATTTGCATTACCAGCCCATCTACCAGGGAGAGGGGCAGGATTTGGTGGGCATGGAAGCCCTGGCCCGCTGGAACCACCCCACCCTCGGTTGGGTTCCCCCGGAGGTGTTCATTCCTGTGGCCGAGGACACCGGTGTGGTGGTGGAACTGGGCCGGCAGCTCTTGCTGGAAGCCTGCACCCACAACAAACGCTGGGAGGAGCGGGGTCTGGTGGTGAGCGTGAATGTCTCCCCGGTGCAGTTCAACCGGTCGGATTTCGTGCAGACGGTGCAGCAGGTGTTGCAATGGACCGGTTTGCCTGCCCACCTGTTGGAGTTGGAGCTCACCGAACGGACGGTGCTGCATGAGGGGGCCAGGGAAAGCCTGCAGGCTTTGCAGTCCCTGGGGGTGCGGGTGTCCCTGGATGATTTCGGCAGCGGTTATTCTTCCCTGTCCCGTTTGCAGGACCTGCCGATTTCGGGGTTCAAAATCGACCGCAAGTTCATTCAGGACATCACCGGCCGGGATCCCCTCAAAGGCAGCCGCCAGCTGATTCAGGTGGTGGTGCAACTGGCCCGGGTGATGAACCTCAAGGTGGTTGCAGAAGGTGTGGAAACCCAGGTGCAACTGGAGACCGTGCTCGGCAGTGGGTGTGAGTGCATTCAGGGCCATTTGCTGTCTGATTCCCTGCCGCCTGAGCAATTCGAACGGTTGTTGCAGAAGGCGGAGGGTGGTGTTGTGCCTTTTTTGGGGCAGGCATGATTTCACGGCATTGCTGTGCTGCACAGGTGTTTCATCTGCGGCGGATCCCTTGACCACTCAGTTACAGTTCAGAAACATGATGTAAAACCCACTTTTCGAGCAGGTGCCCACACCTGGATGGTTGACTAAGTGGCTGAGTAAACCCTACAATCTGGTTAGTTCAAAAAAGAAAACAACCAACAGAAGGACAGGGATCACCCCATGAAACAGCCCCAACCCAAAGGTGACCAGAGCTACCTGCGTGCCCACAACCGCAGCCGCGTCCTCAACCACCTCCGCACCCACGGAGCCACCACCCGCACCCAGCTCGCCCAGTCCACCGGCCTCAGCAACACCGCCATCTCCATCCTCACCGGTGAACTGCTCGACGAAGGCCTGATCCTCGAAACCAGCATCGGCCAGGCCAGCCAGCAAGGGGGACGCAAACCCATCTTCCTGGACATCCACTACCAGGCCCACCTCCTGATCGGCCTCAAAGTCATCCCCGAACGCATCGACGCGGTGCTCACCGACTTCGCCACCACCGTGCTCACCCACCACACCGAACCCCTCACCGACCACAACCCCGAACACGTCGCCCACAGCATCGAACGCATCGCCCGGCACTTCATCGTCACCCAGGGCCTCAACCCCACCCAGATCAAAGGCATCGGGGTGGCCCTCCCCGGCATCATCGACACCCACCAGGGCCTCGCCATCCACACCCCCTCCCTCACCGGACACCACATCCCCCTGGCCCAGATGGTCCAGCGCCTCACCGGACTCCCCACCGTCATCGACAACGACATCAACACCTTCGCGGTGGCCGAACGCCTCTACGGGCACGGCAAAAACAGCCAGAACTTCCTGGTGATCGGCAACGGCAACGGACTCGGCGCAGCCCTGGTGCTGGACGGACAGATCCACACCGGAAAAAACGGAGGGGCCGGAGAATTCGGCCACAACACCGCCGTGCTGCACGGCCGGACCTGCAGCTGCGGACGCAAAGGTTGCCTGGAAGCCTACGTCAGCGAACCCGCCCTCTTGCAGCAATACCACGAACTCCACCCCACCAAAACCGAATCGGTCACCAGCATCGAAAACCTCATCGACCTCGCCCAGCACCCCCACACCCCCGCCCACCGCCTGTTCACCCGGGCCGGACACCTGCTGGGACTTCACCTCAGCTACCTGGTCAACACCTACAGCCCGGAACTCATCGTCTTCGGAGGAGAAGCCGTGCGCCTCGGAGACCCCTTCTTCCACCCCATGCAGCAAGCCCTCCAGACGCACAGCTTCACCCCATACGGCCAGGACACCCCCCTCATCCTGGTGCCCTGGAACACCCAGGACTTCACCCACTGGGGCAGGGGAGCCGCCAGCCTCGCCGCCCAGCACGCCTTCGCCCAGCCCCGCGCCTGAACCCCCACCCCCTGAGCTCCACAGAAAGGACACACCATGCCCACCTCCCGTTCCCTCCGCTCCCTGACCCTCAGCCTGCTGCTCCTCACCGGTGTGGCCTCCGCCCAGAAATGGACGGGCACCATCACCGTGCGGCCCAGCGCCAACCTCACCCCCAACAGCACCCTCCCCAACAGCATCAAACTCACCGGCCTGCGCGACATTGCCGACAATTACGAAAAAAGCCACCCCGGCATCAAAATCAAATTCGTCGACATCCCCAACGACAACTTCAACACCCTGGTCCGGGCCAAAGCCGCCAGCGGAGAACTCTACGACATCTTCTCCACCAACTGGTACGAACTGCTCGGCAACCTCCCCGAAGGCATCGCCCTGGACCTGAGGCCTTACTTCGCCAAAAAGAGCCCCTACGCCCCCAATGCCAAAACCTGGGGGGACGCCCTCAACAAAACCATCAACGGGGCCATGAGCGGCCCGGACGGCTCGATTTACACCCTCAACGGGGACTGGGTGGCCACCAGCTTCTACTACAACCCCACCCTCTTCAAAAAAGCCCGCATCCAGCGCGAACCCCGCACCTGGCAGGACCTGATCAGCGCCGCCAAAAAACTCAAGGCCGCAGGGATCCCCGTCGGCACCGGCGTCCCCATCTACTCCTGGTACCAGCGCCTGTTCCTCACCAACTTCTACGCCAAAGACTACGGTGAACTGCAGAGTCCCGACCACATCCCCGGCATGTCCGCCCTCGACCAGGCCGTGGCCATCAAAAAAGGCATCCTCTCCACCAAAGACGCCCGCTTCATGGCCTGGTGGCCGATCCTCAAAGAATTCACCGACTACTGGAACAAAGACTTCTTCACCACCCTCCCTTTCAACAGCGCCGACACCAGCATCCAGGACTTCATTGGCGGCCGCGCTGCCATGATCTACAACGGCAGCTGGACCGGACCTCAACTTAACCAGGCCGGCATGAAATGGGAAGCCTTCAACTTCCCCCTGGTCAACAAAAACGTCACCCGGTACTCCACGAACCTCAACACCGCCGGCCAGGTTGGTGGACCACAAGGCAACTACCAGTGGCAAGTTGCATCCCCCAAAGCCAACAAATCCCTCTCCGAAAAAGGCAAACTCGACGCGGTGATCGACTTCCTGATGTACCTCGGCAGCCCCCGGGTTGCTGAAACCGTCATCAACGAAAGCCCCAGCAACGTCCCCACCATCCCCGGCGCGAAAGCCGCCCCCGGCACCGACCTGCTGCTCGAGCAATCCGAAACCAAACTCACCCCGGTGTGGCTGGACAGCGTCTCCTCCTCCCTCGACCAGGACATGCAACGCACCTTCGGGCTGTACCTCACCGGCTCGATTGACCTGCAAACCGCCACCAACCAGGTGCAAGCCAACCTCGACAAGGCCCTCAGGGACTTCGAACGGGAAAACGGCGTCATCGACCTCAAGAAATACCAGTGAGTGAACCCGCCCGGGAGGGGTGAACGCCCCTCCCCCCAAGGAGCCCCATGAAGAACATCACCCCCACCCTCGTCCAGAAAAAACCCACCAGGGACACCCACCCCATCGCCCACCTGCTGGGCAAGTTGTGGAAAGGCCGCCTGGGACTCCTGTTCGTCTTGCCTGCCTTCCTGTTTTTGGGGGTGTTTTTCTACTACCCTGCCTGGACGGCACTCTCCGGGGCATTCACCGACTGGGACGGCTTCAACACCCCCCGATTCGTGGGCCTTGAGAACTTCCAGCGGGTGTTCAGCGACCCCGTGATGGGCCAGGCCGCCCTCAACAACCTGATTTACGCCGCCGTCACCATCGTCATCCACACCCTGTTCCCCTTCCTGGCCGCCGAACTGATCTTTGCCCTCAAAAACCACTTCTCCCAGTACCTGTACCGCAGCATGTTCGTGATCCCCCTGGTGGTCCCCACCGTGGTGATGATCCTCTTGTGGATGTACTTCTACAAAACCGAAGGCACCGTCAACCAGATCCTGAACTTCCTGCACCTCCAGAACCTCACCCACACCTGGCTGGCCGAACCCGCCACCGCCCTCGGTGCGATCATCCTGATGGGCTTCCCCTACGTGATCCCCTTCAACCTGCTGCTGCTCTACACCGGGCTGCAAAGCATCCCCGGGGAAGTCTACGAAGCCGCCGAAATTGACGGGTGCACCCCCTGGCGCAGGATTTTCTCCATCGACATCCCCCTGCTCCTCCCCCAATTCAGCCTGATCCTCATGCTCACCATCATCGGCTCAACCCAGAACATCCTCGCCCCCCTGGTGATGACCAACGGAGGACCCGGCTACTCCACCACCCTCCCCGCCCTCTACATGTACAACACCGGCGTGCAGTACGGACAGTTCGGCTACAGCATGGCCCAGTCCTTCGTGCTGTTCCTGGTCACCGCCCTGTTCAGCGTGATCTCCCAGATTGCCCAGAGGAGAAACCAATGAGACGCTCCGTCACCGCCACCACCCAAAGCCGGACCCGCAAAGCCAACGTCCAGGACCTCCCCAAACACCTCGTGCTGGCCTTCCTGGCCCTCGCCAGCCTCTTCCCGATGTACTTCGTGCTGACCAACTCCTTCAAGAACCTCGGTGAGTTCTCCCAGAACCTGCTCTCCCTCCCCACCACCCTCCGCTGGGAGAATTACCTCACCGCCTGGCAGGTCGTCGACGGGCCCCTGTGGAACTCCACCTTCATCTCGGTGATGAGCGTGCTGGGCATCCTGCTCGTCGGCTCGGTGGCCGCCTACGCCTTCGCACGGCTCTACATTCCCGGCAAGAACGTCCTGTACGTGATGGTGCTGCTGCTTCTGTTCATTCCCAGCTTCCTCACCCTGATCCCCCTGTACCTGCAACTCAAAAAATTCGGGCTGGGCGACAACCACTGGGGCCTCATCCTCACCTACATCGCCGCCGGACAGGCCTTTTGCATCCTGGTGATGCGCAACTACTTCCAGGGCCTCCCCAGAGAACTCTTCGAAGCAGCCCACATCGACGGGGCCAGCGACCTGCAAATCTTCACCCAGATTGCCCTGCCGCTCTCCGTTCCCGCCCTGATCAGCGTCGGCATCATCAGCTTCATCCCCGTGTGGAACGACCTGCTGCTCCCCCAACTGGTGCTCAGCCGCGAAACCCAGACGGTCACCATGGCCCTGGTCGGCTTCCAGAACGGCGGCAGCAGCGCACAAAGCACCGCCTTCGGACCCCTCATGGCCGGCTACGTGCTCGCCAGCCTCCCCCTGGTGCTGATTTTCTCCACCCTGATGCGCTACTACATCAACGGCATCACCAGCGGCGCCGTCAAAGGCTGAACCCAAACCCCAGGAGCGTCCCATGACCCGATCCCACCCCCACCCTCCCACCGTCAACCCGGACCGCCCCAGCATGACCACCATCACCGGCTTCCACGCAGAACACCACCCCCAGGCCCACCCCGGCTTGGGGACCGGCCAACCCCGCCTCTCCTGGAAGACCCACACCGAAACATCCCACTGGCTGCAAACCCACTTCGAAATCGAAGCGGTCTTTGCAAACGGAGAACACCACACCACCGGACAGGTTTCCGGAAGGGAATCGGTGTTGGTCGACTGGCCGTTCCGGCCCCTGAAGTCCCGCGAAAAAGTCACCTTGCAGGTCCGAACCACTGGAAACGATGGGCATCCCTCCGAATGGAGTGCCCCCCTCACCCTGGAAGCCGGACTGCTTGAGAGCGAGGACTGGACCGCCCAGATGGTCGGTCCACGAAGGGAAGAAGACCCCCAGACACCTGGACCGGCCCCCCTGCTGAGGAAACACTTCAACCTCCCCGGCCACCCGCGCCTTGCACGGCTGTACATCACCAGCCTGGGGTTGCACGACACCCGCATCAACGGACAGAGGGTCAGCGATCAACTGTTCTCGCCAGGCTGGACCAGCTACACCACCCGCCTGAGGTACCACACCTTCGACGTCACCGGACTGCTGAAAAAGGGTGAAAATGCCATCGGAACGATGCTTGGAAACGGCTGGTACCGGGGCAGGCTCGGTTTTGGAGGCGGAAGACGCAACCTTTATGGCAACACCCTGGGCCTGCTCGCGCAACTCGAAGTCGAACTGGAAACCGGTCAAACCGTCACCCTCACCACCGATGACAGCTGGACGTGGAGTGAAGGGCCGATTCAGTTCGACGACATTTACGACGGGGAACGCTACGACGCCCGCAAAGAACAGCCGGGGTGGGACACAGCAGATTTTGACGACCAGGGCTGGAAGAATGTGCAGACCCTGCCGTTCAACTTCACCACCCTGGTCGCCCCCGAAGGCCCACCCGTGCGCAGGATCGAATCCGTGAAAGTGCAAGAGGTGATCCAGACCCCATCAGGCAAAACAGTGCTGGACTTCGGACAGAACCTGGTTGGCTGGCTGAACATCAAAGTGCGAGGCGAGAGGGGCCACACCGTGACCCTCAGGCACGCTGAAGTGCTCGAGAACGGCGAACTGGGCATCAGGCCCCTCAGGCATGCTGCGAACACCGACACCTACACCCTGAAAGGAAACGGGGTGGAAGTGTATGAGCCCCACTTCACTTTTCACGGGTTCCGGTACGCCCAGATCGAGAACTGGCCAGGGGAACTGAACCCTGCAGACATTGAGGCGGTGGTGGTGCACAGTGACTTGGAGCGGACCGGGTGGTTTGAGTGCTCGGACCCCCTGATCAACCAGTTTCACCAAAACGTGGTGTGGGGGATGCGGGGGAACTTTCTGGATGTGCCGACCGACTGCCCGCAACGGGATGAACGCATGGGCTGGACCGGAGACATTCAGGCTTTTGCGCCCACAGCAAGTTTCCTGTATGACACCCGGGGGTTTTTGAGTTCGTGGCTGAGGGACCTGCAGGCCGAACAGTCCCCTGAAGGGGTCGTGCCTTTCGTGGTGCCCAACGTGCTGGAGTTCGGTTTGAGCCCGGTGGCGGCCTGGAGCGATGCAGCGACCATCGTGCCGTGGACGCAGTACCAGCGGTTCGGTGACACGGGCATCCTCAAACAGCAGTTTGAGAGCATGAAACGCTGGGTGGATTGCCTGGTTGCGCTCACCGGGGAGCGCAAACTGTGGGACATGGGCTTCCAGTATGGGGACTGGCTGGACCCGGACGCCCCGCCGGAGCGTCCAGAGAACGCCAAGACCCCGGCTGCCGTGGTGGCCACGGCGTATTTTGCCCGCAGTGCCCAGATTGTGGCGGACGCCGCACGGGTGCTCGGACGGGACACCGACCAGGTGAAATACAGCCAGCTGGCCCAGCAGGTGAGAGACGCCTTCCAGCGGGAGTACGTCACCCCTTCGGGTCGGGTGCTGGGGGACGCCACCACCGCATACAGCCTGGCCCTGGAGTTCCAGCTGATCAACGATGGGCAACAGCGGCAGCTGGCTGGGAGGCGGCTCGCGGACCTGGTGCGGGTCAGCAAGCACCACATCAGCACCGGGTTTGTGGGCACCCCAATCATCTGTGACGCGTTGTGCAGCGTCGGTGAAGTGGAGACTGCCCACCTGCTCTTAACCCAGACGGAGTGCCCTTCGTGGCTATACCCGGTGACGATGGGGGCCACCACGGTGTGGGAACGCTGGGACAGCATGCTGCCGGACGGAACCATCAACCCTGGAGAAATGACTTCGTTCAACCATTACGCCCTCGGTGCGGTGGCGGATTTCTTGCACCGCTGTGTGGCAGGGTTGGCCCCTGCAGGGCCCGGCTACCGAGAAATCAGGTTCCAACCTCAGGTGCAAGGAAAGTTCACTTCTGCTGCCGCCACCTTCGACTCCCCTTACGGCCGGGTAGAATCCCGATGGAAGGTGGAGGGAGGCACGTTGGAATGCACGGTGATCCTGCCCCCGAACACCACCGGCACGGTGCATTTGCCTGCAAGGGATGCCATCATGGTGGGAAGCGGCACCCACCACTTTCAGCTGGCCCTCCCGCAAACCCAGCCCCCCCGCCTCACCTGGCACACCCGGGTGCGGGACCTGCTCGACCAGCGTGAATCGTACCGGGGGTTTTTGCGGGTGCTCGGCAGCCACTCAGAGGACGCCGTGAGGCACTTTGATTCGGGCACGGCAGGGATCCTCAATTTCACCCTGGAGCAAGCGGTGCCTCCGGTGCCCAACCAGCAACCGCTCCGTGAGCGGATCCAGCAGTGGCTGGACCAGCACAACCCATGACCCACCCAATGGACACTGGAAAGGAAAACATGAACACCCAGACCCTTGCTGATTTGAAGCACCTGACCCTCAAACCGTTCTTCCTGGACGATGCCGCCCTGCAATGGGTGCAAGACACCTTCTCCCAGATGAAAACCTCCACCAAACTGGCCCAGCTCCTGATGCCACTGGTGGTGCCCCCCAGCCCGCAGGTGCTGCACGAATGGCTGGAACTGGAAATCAACAACGTGTTCCTCATGACCGGTTTGCCTCCAGAACTGTTGCGGCTGCTCACCACCACCATGCAGCAAAACAGCAAAATTCCAGCGTTGGTTGCCGGAGACCTGGAGTTCAGTGAACTCGGCACCATCGGCGGGGAGTGGGGCACAGCCCTGCCGAACCTGATGGGTGTGGCTGCCACTGGACAGGTGCGCAGTGCGGAACAGACCGCCCGCCTTGCGGCGCGAGAAGGACGGTACTGTGGATTCAACTGGTCGTTCACCCCGGTGCTGGACCTCAACTTGAATTTTCAGAGTGCCATCGTCAATTCCCGCGCCTTCGGGGAGGACCCACAGAAGGTCACCGGGTTCGGTCAGGCGTACATCCAGGCCATGCAAGAAGAAGGCATGGCGGCCTGCGCCAAACACTGGCCAGGAGATGGGGTGGACGACCGGGACCAGCACCTCGTCACCTCGGTGAACAGCCTGAGCCTTGATGCCTGGAACAGCAGTTTCGGGAACCTGTACCGCAGCATGGTGGACCTCGGGGTGCTCACGGTGATGGGTGGGCACATCTCCTTTCCGGCTTACCAGCAGGGGAGGGCAGGGGAAAGGAGCGCCGCCGGGCACTTCCTGCCCGCCACCCTCTCAAAAGCACTGAATGTGGATTTGCTGCGGGAAGAACTGGGCTTCAATGGGGTGATCACTTCGGACGCTTCGATGATGGCGGGCTTCACCTCCCACGGTGAACGGCGCATCACCGTGCCACAGTGCATTGAAAACGGCTGCGATTTGTTGCTCTTCCCGGGGGACGTGAAAACCGAACTGGGGTACTTGCGTGACGCCGTGGAAGACGGCAGGCTCAGCATGCGGCGGGTGGATGAGGCGGTCTTGCGCATCCTGGCCCTCAAAGCCCACCTGGGGTTGCACCTGTCACGGGACCTTCCCGGAGAGGACCAGATGCAATCCCTGTACCACACCGAACAGCACCAGGGATGGGCCAGGGAGATCGCTGAAGGTTCCGTGACCCTGGTGCGGGATCTGCAGGGCCTGCTGCCCCTCCAACCCCAAACCCACCGGCGGGTGCTGGTCATCCAGGACCCAGAACGCAAAGACTCCCTGCTTTCTCCCCTCAAGCCCCTGGAGGTGCAAGGACTGCTGCAACAGGCAGGCTTTGAGGTGACCGTGTACGACGTGAACACCCGCGTCTCACGCGAAGACTTCGATGTGCTCATTTACCTGCTGGCCGACGAAGGGGCGATGCTCAAAGACACCCTGCGCATCCCCTGGGCGGCCCTGCACGGCAACCGCCTGCGGGCCATGGAACGCCACTGGCACACCCTGCCCACGGTGGTGGTGTCGTTTGGGAACCCGTACCACCTCTTTGAAGTTCCGGAATGCCAGACGTACGTGAACGCCTACAGCCCGGTGCTGCCTGTCCAGCAAGCGGTGGTCCTGGCCCTGACCGGGCAAGTGCCCTTCCGGGGGGTCAGCCCAGTGCAACTGCCCGAATGAACACCACCGATGAAACCCCCTGCCAGCGAAGGCAGGGGGTTTTTGATGGTCAGCGCAGCCCTGCGTTGGGCAGGGCCTCAAAAAAACACGCCTGGCAAACCAGGCGCTTCAAGGGGAGCGTGCAGGTGGGTCAACCCACCACAAGGACATCCAGGGTTCTGGGTCCATGTACCCCCTCCACGCGGACCAGTTCAATGTCACTGGTGGCACTCGGACCACTGATCCAGGTGAGGGGCAACCCGGCCTGAACGCTCGGCTCCAGGGTTGTGGTGGCCTCAAACACCCCCTGCACCACCTGATCCCTGAAGACGATGCAAATGTGGTGGTCGGGAATCAGGCTGATGATGCGCCTTCCCTGCCTGACTGCCGAGTCCAGCACGATCGTCCCGGTGTCACTGATGCCCAGTTTGCACCCGGTGATGACCACCTCTTGTTGCTTCAAGGTGTTCAAGGACAGGTCCGGGGTGTCCCGGATGAGGGTCAGCCCTTCTGGCAACCATTCCACCGGCAGGTCTGCAGGGATCACCACACGGGTCTGACCCTGCAGGAACCGCTGGATCAGCGCGGGGAGCAGTGCCAGATCCTGGGTCCGTTCCACCCTGGCCTTGTAGTCTTCCACATGCTCCAGAAAACGGGCAAGCACCTCCTCATCGGTGCGTCTGGGTCTCTCGGGGTAAGCAGGAAGAGGGGTGACCGCAGCACGTTTCTTTGCCCTCACGGCTTTTAAGATCTGCTCTTTCACTGTCCCTCCTCCTTCCACCATTCCCGGAAGGATTTGCCTGGCAATTCAGGCAGGTCACGGGAATGGGTCCAGCCCGAAAGCAAACCGGGCAGGGCCGTGAATTTGCCATCCCTGGTCAGGGGTCCCTGCCCAATGCGCCCAAGTTTCAAAGCCCCCTCAAAACGGTGGGGCTCACTCATCACCCACAGCATGCTCTTCAAAGCCAGGGATTCCAGGGTGGTGCCTTTCTTCTCGGTGACTTTCCCACGCAGGTAGATCAGCACCTCTGGGATGTTGATTTTGACCGGGCAGGCGTCATAACACGCCCCGCACAGAGATGAGGCGTAAGGCAAGGTGTTGGCCTTGTCATCCTTCATGTCCAACAACTGCGGGGTCAGGATCGCACCGATGGGACCAGGATAAACACTCCCATAAGCGTGACCTCCAGCCCGCTCATACACCGGGCACACGTTCAGGCAGGCCGAACAGCGAATGCATTTGAGGGACTGGGCACCCACCTCATCTTTGAGGACCTCGGTGCGGCCATTGTCCAGAAGCACCAGATGGAATTCCTTCGGACCATCGTTTTCCCTGACCCCGGTCCACATGCTGTTGTAGGGGTTCATGCGCTCTGCGGTCGAGGAACGGGGCAGCATCTCCAGAAAGACCGCCAGGTCCTCCCACCTGGGGAGCACCTTTTCAATGCCCATGATGGAGACCAGCACCTCGGGAAGGGTTAGGCACATGCGTCCGTTGCCTTCCGATTCCACAATGCACACGGTACCGGTCTCTGCGATGGCAAAGTTTGCTCCGGACACCGCCATCTTCACACTGAAGAATTTTTCCCGCAAGTAAGTGCGGGCCGCTCCTGCAATCTGCACAGGTTCGTCGGTCTCCAGGCCCGCACCCAGGGTTTCATTGAAGAGGTCTTTCACTTCCGCGCGGTTTTTGTGAATGGCCGGGACCAGAATGTGGCTGGGCCGGTCATGGGAGAGTTGCACGATCAGTTCCGCCAGATCGGTCTCGATGGCCGCGACCCCCCGGCCCTGCAGAAAGTCGTTCAGTTCGATTTCGTCGGTGGTGATGCTCTTGATCTTGATGACTTCTTTTGCCTGGTGCTGCAGGGCAATCTTTGCGACGATCTCGCGGGCCTCCTGGGCATTGGAGGCCCAGTGCACCTGTCCGCCGGCCTTGTGGACGCTTTCTTCAAGCTGCAGAAGGTAAGTGTCCAGGTTCTCCAGCACGTGCTGTTTGATCCCGGAGGCCACCTCACGGAGTTCCTCCCAGTTCTCCACTTCAGAGACCACCCGGCTGCGTTTGTCCCGAATGGCCGTCGTGACGTGCCGGAGGTTTCTGCGCATCTGGGTGTTGGACAGGGTGTCGTGCGCAGCGTCCACAAAGGTTTTCTGTGGGTGGATGCCCCCCCCGCTCACCGGAGCACCTGACCTTCAGTGCTGGCCAGAATCTCGGCGTAATGCACGGTCCGGGTGCCGCTCTGCATTCTGGAGAGTCCCCCTCCGATGTGCAGCAGGCAGGAGTTGTCTCCTGCTGTGCAGGCTTCCGCCCGGGTCTGCATGATGCTGGAGGCCTTATCTGAAAGCATGGCGGTGCTGGTCTCCGCGTTTTTCACCGCAAAAGTGCCCCCGAAACCACAACACTGGTCTTTGTTGGGCAACTCCAGCAGTTCCAGGCCCCGCACGTTCCGCAGGAGCTTCAGAGGCGCTTCCCCCACCCTCAGCACCCTTGCAGCGTGGCAGGTCGGATGGTAGGTGACTTTGTGGGGGTAGTACGCCCCCACGTCTTCCACCTCGAGCACATTCACAATGAATTCGGAAAGTTCAAAGGTCTTCTCGGCCAGTTTCTGAACCTCTGCCAGCAACTGATGGTCCCCGGCCCACTCTGCGGCCCTGGGGTACAGGTCGCGGATCATGGCGACGCAACTTCCTGACGGGGCCACGATCACCTCACTGTCCTGGAAATCCTGGACAAACTTGCGGATCAGGACCAGGGCGTCTTTCTGGTAACCGGTGTTGAAGTGCATTTGACCGCAACAGGTCTGGTGGGCATTGAAGTGCACCTCCTGCCCGAGGCGCCTGAGCAGCTCAACGGTGGCCTTGCCGGTCTGGGCAAAGAGTGCGTCGTTCAGGCAGGTGATGAACAAATCGACTTTCATGCTTTCACTCCTTGGGAGAAAGAAAGCCTCCTGAACAGGAGGCTGGTGGGTCACTCCGGGTTTCACACCTGCAAAACGGCAGGTGTGAACACCCTGGGCTTGATGTTCTGTTTCAGTTTTTCTCTGGCTTCAGAGAGACTCCAGCCCCGCACAAACATGGCCTGGGTGAGGGCATTGCCCAGCAGGGTGCCGTCGGTGGGTCCCGCCAGCACGGTGAGGCCCGTCTCGTTGGCTGTCCACTGGCACAAGGGTTCGATGTGGGCTCCCCCTCCCACAATGTGCAGCTGCTGGAGGGTTTTGCCGGTGGTGGATTGGAGGTCTTTGATCACCTGACCGTACTGCCTCGCGAGGCTCCTGAGCACCGCGCGCACCACTTCCCCACGGGTGGTGGGCACTTCTCCACCATGTTCCTTGCACCACGTTTGAATCCGTGCAGGCATGTCCAGTCCGGGGGCCAGGAAACGCCGGTCGTCCACATCGAAAAGGGAGGTGTCCCGGGCTTCATCGGCCTCCCGGTAGAGTTCCAGGTAGTCCGCATGCCCCCAGCTGCGACGGCATTCCTGCAGGATCCACAGGCCCATCACGTTCTTGAGGTATCTGACGGTGCCTGAGACCCCGAGTTCGTTGGTGAAGTTCCGCTCAAAAGCCTCTTCGGTGAGCACCGGGTGTTCCAGTTCGGTGCCGACCAGGGACCAGGTGCCTGAGGAGATGTACGCCCAGTTTTCCCCCTCTGCAGGAACAGCCACCACGGCGGAAGCGGTGTCGTGGGTGCCGGGTGGCACCACTTTGACCGAAGGAAAGTTCAATTCTTGTTGCAGGTCCTCCCGGAGTGGGAATGCCCCCTCACCTCCCTCTGTGATCTGAGGCAGGAAGTGGTGGGGGAGCCCCAGGTCTTCGAGGAGCAGGGTGTCCCACTGCCCGGTGCTGGCATGCAGGAACTGGGTGGTGCTGGCGTTGGTGCGCTCGGTTTTCTTCACGCCCGTCAGCCAGAAGTGCAGCAGGTCCGGGACCATCAGGAGGGTTCTGGCCTGGGTGAGCAACTGGGGGTGGTCCTGTTTCACGGAGAGCAACTGGTACAGGGTGTTGAACGGCAGGAACTGGATGCCGTTTCGCTGGTACACCTTCCAGCTGCCGTATTCGTCTTGCACCCTCTCCATGATGCCGTTTGTGCGAGGGTCCCGGTAGTGGTGCACCCCATCCAGAAGCAGGTCATGCTCGTCGAGCAGGGCAAAATCCACCGCCCAGGTGTCCACCCCGATGGAGTGGATGTTTTGACCGGAGAGTTTCCTCAGGCCCGCAACGATGTCTTTCCAGAGGGAAAGCATGTTCCAGTAGAGCCCCTGGGGGGTCTCCACTGGAATGTTGTCGAAGCGGTGAATCTCTTGCACCTCAAGTCCGTCCGGTCGGACGGTCACCAGGGCAATCTTGCCGCTGGAGGCCCCCAGGTCGATGGCAACGTGCCGGGTCTCAGCGGACATAGGCGATCGGCACCCCGCCGTCCACGGTCAGCACCCCGCCGGTGGTTTTGGCGGAATCGCTGGTGGCGAAGAATTTGACAGCCTCGGCGATGTCTTCCGGGAAGACGTTCACGCGCAGGGTGGTGCGTTTGCGGTAGTGCTCTTCCAGCTGGTCGGGGGCAATGCCGTAGGTGGCGGCCCGTTCTGCACGCCATTTGCCGTCCCAGATGCTGGAGCCGGAGAGCACAGCGTCGGGCAGCACGGTGTTCACCCGGATGCCTGCAGCCCCGCCTTCTTCGGCCAGGCAGCGTGCGAGGTGCAGCTCGGCGGCTTTCGCGGCACTGTAGGCAGCGGCGTTCTTCCCGGCAGCGACACTGTTTTTCGATGCCACGTACACCAGGCTTCCCCCCACGTTCTGTTTGCGCCACACCTTGAAGGCCTCCCGGGACACCAGGAAGTACCCGGTGGAGAGGATCTTCTGATTGAGCTCCCACATGGCGAGGCTGGTTTCCTCGATGGGGGCGGAAGAGGCAATGCCAGCGTTGGACACCACCACATCCACCACCCCGTAGGTTTCGAGGGTTTGCTGGAAAGCGTTCTGGATGGCCTGTTCGCTGGTCACATCGCAGTGTACGGCCAGGGCTTTGCCTTTGCCGTGTTTTTGTTCCACTTCTTCCACGGTTTTTGCAGAACCCTCGGCGTTGATGTCGGCGACCACCACGTGCGCCCCTTCTGCGGCCAGGCGGTGCACGATGGACTTGCCGATGCCGCTGGCCCCTCCGGTCACAAACGCGACCTTGCCGGCCAGGGATCTGGGGGCGGGCTTGAGAGAAAGTTTGTAAAGCTCCAGCGGCCAGTACTCGATGGCAAACGCCTCAGCGGCACTCAGGGACACGAAACCGCCCAGGGCTTCTGCACCACGAATCACGGCAATGGCACGGTAGTACAGCTGGTTGGAAACGTCCGCATTTTGAATGTCTGATCCGGTGTTGACCATGCCGAGTCCGGGAATCAGGATCACCCGGGGGTAAGCGGGGAACATTTTGTCCCCCTCGCCTTTGTGGGCATCAAAATACTCGGCATATTCTTTCAGGTAAGCCTCGCTGGCTTGTTGCACAGCGGTTTCCAGGCTTTCCAGGCCGTCTTCGGGTTTCCAGTTCACGAACATCGGGGTGCGCTTGACGTGCACCAGGTGGTCGGGGCAGGCTGCACCCACCTGGGACACGGTGGGGGCTTTTTCACTGTTCACGAAGGAGAGGACTTCTTCACTGTCATCAAAGATGCTGATGAAGCTTCCCGCTTTGCCCAGGCTGGACCGGAGGACCGGAGCAATTTCCCCGTAGATTCTTCTGCGGTCTGCTGCAGGGACACTTTCAACCACCTGGGGTCCGAATTCATCGCCGGTGAGTTTCGCAGCAATGAAATCTTCGGCCTCCTGGATGATGCTCAGGGTTTTGAGGTAGCTTTCTTCACTGGTGTTCCCCCAGGTGACCAGCCCGTGTTTGCCCATCACCACGCACTCCAGATGGGGGTTGTTGCGGACGGCCTCACCAATCTGTTTCGATAAGGTGAATCCGGGGCGGATGTAAGGCACCCAGGCGGCACGGTCCCCGTAGATTTTGCGCATCACCTGTTCACCGTCCGGGCTGCAGGCCAGGGCAATGATGGCGTCCGGGTGGGTGTGGTCCACGTGCTTGAAGGGCACAAAAGCGTGCAGCAGGGTTTCGATGCTCTGCCTGGGGCGTCCAGGTTCGAAGGTGGTGCGGTCCAGGTATTGGGTCATCTCCTCGTCGGTCATGCTTTCTCGTTCGATCAGGGGCAGCACCTCATCGAGTTTGAGTCCGGCGAAACCACGGGAGGTGATGGTGGCAATGTCGCTGCCGCTGCCTTTCACCCACAGCACCTCCACGTCGCGCCCAACGTGGTCTTTTTCGGTGGATTTGACGCTGGTGTTGCCCCCGTAAATGTTGACGAGGGTGCGGTCTGAGCCGAGCAGCTGGCTGCGGTAGGTGAGGGCGTCAAGGCCGTCGGTCTGGGGGGCAAGTTCGGTGTTCCAGAGGTTTTTGGGCATGGTCATTCTCCTGTGTTGGGGGTTTGTGGGAGGCATGGGGGTGGGTGGATTCAAGAGGGGAAGCCGCCGCCGGTGTCCGTGGACTGGCGATCACGGAGCACTTTTTTCAGGTGGTCACTCTCTTCGAGGGCCTGGAATGGATCGACGGGAACCCCCATCTCTTCGCGCAGGTCCCTCAGGAGGGGCCGCACATCTTTGTAAAAGGCGTCCATCACGATGCGGTTGGCTTTGAGGACTTCACCTTTTTCCTGGGCTTCTTTTAACAGGTCAAAATCCACGCTGAGTGCTTTGGCGTAGGCTTCCTGGCAGTTGAGCACGCTCTGCAGCATGGCTTCGAGTTTGTGTTCGATGTTGTGGCTCTGGTCGATCATGAACGCCACTTCAGAGGTGTGTTTCCTCAGCTGTTCATTCTCATCTTGTTGTGCCTGGGCAATTTCAAAGTAGATGGCAAACAGCTCCAGCGGGTTGGTGGTGCCGACCACCAGGTCGTCATCGGCGTAGCGTCTGGCGTTGAAGTGAAAGCCCCCGAGGCGGCCTTCATCCAGCAGGGTGGAGACGATGTGTTCGATGTTGGTGCCCTGCGCGTGGTGTCCGAGGTCGACGAGCACCTGGGCTTTTTCGCCCACTGCGAGACAGTGGGTGAGGGCCAGGCCCCAGTCGGCGAGGTCGGTGTGGTAGAAGGCAGGCTCGAAGAGTTTGTATTCGACCAGCATGCGGGTTCCGTCGGGCAATGCGTCATGCACCTTTTGCAGGGCTTCACGCAGGTGCCGTTTGCGTTTTCTGAGGTCGTCTTGCCCGAGGTAGTTGGTGCCGTCTGCAAACCACAGGCTCAGGTCCCGGGATCCGGTTTCTTTCATGACCTCCACGCAGTCCAGCAGGTGCCTTGTGGCTTTTTCCCTCACGCTTTGATCCGGGTTGGTCACAGATCCCAGCTTGTACTCCCGGTCCTGAAACACGTTCGGGTTGATGGCTCCCAGTTGAATGCCCCGGTCTTCTGCGTATTTTTTCAGTTCCGCGTAATCCTCGACCCGGTCCCAGGGGATGTGCAGGGCAACGGAGGGGGCGATTCCGGTCAGCGTGTGAATGAACGCAGCGTCTTCGACTTTTTCCCACACGGTGCTGGCTGCGCCCTTTGCCGGGAAGGTCTTGAAGCGGGTTCCGGAGTTGCCGTATCCCCAGCTGGGCGTCTCAATTTTTTGTTGTCTGAGGTGGTTTTTGATGGAGTCTTCGTTCATGTCTTCCTCTTTTCACGGGGTGATGATGAGCTCGGTGTGGTGCAGGGTAATGTCACGGGTGACCCCTTCGGGGGGAGGTGCGTCGGTGATCAGGGTGTGCACGCTGTGCATGCGGGTGATGGTGGCCACGGCTTGCTGGCCAAATTTGGTGTGGTCGAGCAGGGCAATGACCTGCTTGCCCGTGGAGAGGAGTGTTGCTTTGCTGGAGACTTCTGGGAGGTGGGCGTCGGTGAAGCCTGCGTGGGAGGTGTAACCCATGCAGGAGAAGAACACTTTGTCCGGATGGAGCCTCCCCTGGATGTCGTTGAACAGCCCGCTGATGAAGCTGCGTGCCGCTGGGTGGAACGTGCCGCCGATGAGGGTGAAGGGCACCTGGAGTTGACTGAGGGTGTTGGCGGCGTCCAGGCCGGTCACCAGGCAGTGCACGTTGCGCCCGGCCAGCAGGTGGGCGAGGTAAAGGGTGGTGGTGCTGGCGTCCAGGGCGATGGTGTCCCCATCCTGGATCAGGCTGAGGGCGGTGCGGGCAATCTGTTCTTTGGCGTGGGTCTGGCGTTGGAGCCGGTGGCCGAGGGCGAGTTCGGTGTTTCCCTGGGCTTTCAGGCGGGCACCGCCGTGGGTGCGTTCGAGCAGGCCCTGGTCGGTGAGTTCTTTCAGGTCCCGGCGGATGGTCATGTCGCTGACCCCGAGCTTTTGGGCGAGGTCGCGGATGCGGACTTCGGGTTGGGTGGTGGCGAGGCGCAGGATGCGCTGGTGCCGGAAGTCCGACACCGCTGGGTTGTCGGTGCTCATGGCTTGAATATAGCACATTTTTAGCATGAACGAACATTTTTATGCAACATTGTCTGTTCATGTTGCAGAATTGCCAGGGTTTTGCGTTCACCATCCCACACAAATGCCCTGCACAAATTGGCCATGGCACGGTTTTGAACAGGGTTTTCTCCTGGTGGGTGGCGGCCAATCACCTTGCAACCTGTGATGTGCAAACCCAGCAGAACTTTGTTCACACTTGATATACTTTCAACATGAATGCCTCGGAACGCAAACGCAAAATCCTCGAAACCCTGCTGGTGGAGAAATTCGTCCCCATCCGTGACCTCGCTGCATGCCTGGAGGTGCACGACATCACCATCCGACGTGACCTGCAGGACCTGGAAAAGCAGCGGGTGCTGGAGGTGGTGCGGGGTGGCGCCAGGCTGATTGAGCAAGCGCAGGTGGATGTGGCTTACGAAATGCGGGCCCAGGCCGAACTTGAAGCCAAACGCCGCATTGCAGCGGCAGCGCTCGGGCTCATTCAAGATGGGGACACCATCGCCCTGGACGCCAGCACCACCACCCTGGAAGTGGCTCGGGTGGTGTCGGCCAGGCAGGATGTCCATGTGCTGGCCTCCAGCCTGGATGCTGCGAACGTGCTGGCCCAGGCCCGGGTGCCCTTCACGGTGGTGGGCGGCACGTTCAACCCGGTGGTCAGGGGCTTTTCGGGTCCGATCAGTGAACTCATTCTGGGCCGTCTGCATCCTGACAAGGTGTTTTTCTCTGCCCGGGGCCTCAGCCTGAAAGGGGGTCTCACCGATGCCAGTCTGGTGGAAGCTGAAGTCAAAAACCGCCTGATCCACTCTGCCAAAACCGCCATTGCCCTGATTGACCACACCAAGTTTGGGGTGCTGGCATTTTCCAGCATCGTCTCACCAACTGAAATTGATGTTTTGATCACCGATCAGGAGCCGGATGCTGGCATGAGGAAATTCCTTTTGGACCATGGGGTGAAGCTGGTGGTGGCTTCTGCCACCCCCTGACGTTCAGAGGTTTTGCAGGGGCCGTCCAGCTGGGACGGCTTTTTTGGTTTCAATGGCCCTTTATGAACAACAATTTGACATGTTTTAACAATATTCTGATAAAATTTATCAAAAGGAGTCAACATGAACATCAGCCAGCCCACCCTCCACCAGTTGTTTGCCGCCATGGGCGCCGCAGGAGAACGCATCTCCAGCATCGAAGCCAGTGAAGGTGCTGCGGGCAACATTTCCCTCTGTGTCAACTGGGAACTCTACCCTGAAGCCGAGTTCACCCAGCGGGAAACGTACACCCTCCCCGAAGTGGTGCCTCACCTCGCAGGCCGCACCTTGATCGTCACCGGCTCCGGACGCCGGCTCAGGGACGTCAAACGGGACCCGCACGGCAACCTTGCAGTGGTGAAGGTCCACCAGGACGGAGTGACCGCCACCCTGCTGAGTTCCCCTGCACGGTTGTTTGAGCGAATCACCAGCGAATTCAACTCACACCTTGCCGTGCACAACGACCAGATTGGCAGGTCCGGAACCAATTTTCATGCAGTGGTTCACGCCCAGCCCCTGCACCTCACCTACCTCAGCCACCTGAAAAGCCACCAGGACACCCTGGTGCTCAACCACAAACTGATGCGCTGGCAACCCGAGACCATCGTCAACCTCCCTGAAGGCATCGGGGTGCTTCCCTTCATGCTGCCGGGTTCCAGCATCCTCATGCAGCACACCGTGAAGGCCCTGCAACAGCACCGCATCGTGTTGTGGAGCAAACACGGGGTGATGGCCAGAAGCGACCAGTCGGTGACCAAAGTGGTGGACCGCATTGAGTACGCTGAAACCGCAGCCAGATACGAGTACCTGGACCTGTCATCTGGAGGGCAAGGGGAAGGCCTCACCCCACAAGAATTGCGGGAGATCATTGCGGTATTCCAGGTGCCCACCACCCTCTACTGACCTCCTGAACCTCACATTATCTGGTGAACTCTCAAGGCTCCCTGTAGGACGTTCCTCATCTACAGGCGCCCATTTGGGCTTATCCCCCTGGATGTGCCTGCGTTTCACTTACAAGGCGCCCAGAAGCAGATCCTCACTGCCCCCGATAATACGGAATCAAGGGAGGATGCTGGGGATCGGTGTTTGACAGGTACCGGGTCATGATGTCTTCTTCTGCAAAACTGTCGTCTTTCGGAGCACGGAAGTCGTTGTCGATGAAAATGAACTGGGTGGACCTGAGTTCTCCTGCAGCCAACTGGTAAAGCAAATCATGGAAGGCTTCGTATTGCTCGTGGTCCTCGTCCGGGCTCATGTTTTTGGAGGGGGTGTCGATCACCAGAATTTCAGGCAGTGGACTGTCAATCCGTGCAGCCACCCTGTGCAGGGCCAGGGCAAAACAGCATTTGAAGAGGGTCATCTTGCCCCCACTGGCGATGCTTGTGAAGGTGGAAACCACATCGGGGTTTCCCGCCGAAGAAATCCTGGGGTACAGGGTTTTGGCATCGAATTCGATCTGGTCGGTCTCTGCAACGTTGGGCAGTTTGCACCTGACCAGGCAGTCCAGGAACAGTTCCATGAAACGCTTGAGGTTCTGGGCATCCGCTTCCATTTGCGCTTTGAGTTCCTGGATGTCCTCGCGCATCCTGCTGGCGTCGAGTTTCAGCAAATCGATTTCATTTTTGCGTGTTTCGATGAGCGCTGGCAGGGTGGACAGCCGATCAAGGTCGAACCGCTGCCGTTCCAGTCGGGCGAGTTCGCGTTCCAGTTCCAGGGCCTGTGAGAGGTAAGCCGAGTCGTACTTTTCCAGGGCCTGGTTGATGCGGCTGTCCAGAAATTGCTTCTCCCGCCGGGCCAATTTCAGGTCTTTTTGCAGGTCCGTGATTTCTTGCCTTTGACCCGTGATCATGGCATCGAGTTCCAGGAGGCGGTCTTTGAGGTCCGCTTCGGCCGCCTGGTGGTTCTTATCGGAGGGGTGTTGTGGGAGGTCGGGCTGTCCACACACCTGACAGAGGGGTTCTTCTCGGTGTGGCAGGGCCTGGGTGCATTTGGGGCAATGGGTGTACTGAAGGGCTCCGAGCACCCCCCTGGCGCTGGTGTCCCGTTTGAATTTGTTTTGCAGGGTGAGGAGCTCGTTTTTCTGCCGCTCGTCTTGCTGGAGAAGGAGTTGCAGGTCACGGATGTTTTCTTGCAGGTGATCAAGCTCTTTTTGGATGCTTCTGGCCTGCTCTTTGAGCAGGTCCACTTCATGGTCGGTGGTCGGGTAAATGCGGGTTTTGTTTTTGGCGATGGCTTCAGAAGCCTTTTTGATTTTGCCATCCAGGGTGCCCAGTTGCTTTTTCAGGTCTGCGGTGGATTTGATGCCCAGGGTGGAAAGCACGGTTTTGGTGGATTCCACCGTCAGGCGTTTTTCTTTGATCAGTTTGTTGGTTTTGTCGAGCATTGCCCCGAGTAGTTCGGCCTGTTCAGCGTGTTGCTTGAGGATGAATTTGAGGGCACTGCGGGCCTTGTGCCTGCGGTTGGCGTCGATTTTTTCGTCCATGGCCAGGGAGAAGAAATCGCTGTCAATGTGTTTCTGAATCAGGTAGCAGTACTCCCACAGGTCACGGAAGCTGAGTCGGGCCATGCCTGATTCTTTGTTGGCTTTGTTTTTGACCCTGGGTGCAGGAATCCCTGCCAGGTGGTAAAGCAGGTCGCTGAGGACCTTGATCCCTGTGTTCGGGATCACTTCGGTGTCCAGGGCTGTGCGGGAGGGCAACTTGACCGTGTAAGCCCGACCTTCTTCGATCCATTCGGCGAGGATGTCGTCGGAATCCTGGGTGCGTTGCAGGTGCAGGGGATGGGATTCGATTTCCAGGTGCAGAGAGGCGTGCACCAGTTCGGATTGCAGGGCCGGGGTCAGCTTGATGTTCCCGCCCAGGCAGTAATCGACCAGCTGGGCAATGCTGGATTTTCCGGTGGTGATACCACCATGGATGTAATTGAAGTGCTTGAAACGGATGGTTTCCAGGGACTGTTTGAATTGCAGGTGCAACTGGATCAGTTCGAATTTCATGGTGTGATCTCTTCTCCCCAACGCATGTTTTTCAGGTCCGGGAACACCTGGTACACGAATTCTTTGATGCGGGTGCTGCCCAGGTGACCGAAGTGATCCTGGATCACCTTGCTGCGCAGGAGGGTGTCCTGAAAGTCTGGCAGGCTTTCAAGTTGTTGTGCGATCCTCTGGCCCTGTTCGGTGAGGGTCACTTGCACGCTCCTGCCTTTCAGTTCGGTCTGGACCAGGCCCCTGGCCACCAGCAGGCCAATCCACTGCCGGTAACGGGCGTCCCAGGGTCCGTATTTGAAGCGCACCATTTTGCTTTCAATGGAGGTTTTTTCATGTTCTTCCAGTTGAACCAGAGAAGGGCTCAGGCCACTGTGTTCCAGGGCCTGCTCAAGGCATGTGGGGTACCTCAGGAGGAAGTCAAGCTTGGCCAGTTTCATGATGCCATCGATGTGTTTCTTGCCTTTTCGGGCATTGATCAAGACCAGCAGCCTGGCCATGTGCAATTCCTGGCTCTGCTCCACTTCTCTGGCCTCTTTCAACAACAGCATGCTCATGTGGCTTCCTCTAAATCAAATGGCTCACTCCACCATAAGATACAATCTTCAGTTCGCATGGCAGTGACACCAAACAGTATATCATAACCCACATTATAAATCATGTGAGGTTGATTGATAATCATTCTTTCAAATTCTTTATCCATTGCGGCAAACAATTTGCGGCCAAACACCTCGTGCTCACTGGAGATCCTCACATGGTGGTCTGCGTGGCAGCGTTCCACCTCTGCCTGAACGGCCTGCAAGGCCTGCTCTGCCTCCACCGGATTCCGGTGCTGCCACCGCATGAAAAAATCAAAAGCTGTGGTCTTGCGGCGTTGCATGGTCCTGACCTGGGCATCCAGCCCACCCCGCTGCAATTTCTTGATCAAACGCTTTGCCCCTTTGCTTTGCTCCAGGGTTTCCAGGGTGGGATCATCTGGCAAAGCACCGAGACGGGACCGCTGCAACCGCCGACCGAGCACCCCCTGCACCTGTTCCAGGCAGATGCGTTTGGCCTCCACCGTGGTGGTGCCCGACTTGGTTTGCTCCACCGGAAGCACCCTGGCATCCGGATCTGAAGGCAAACCCGACGCCACCGTGAACAACTCCAGCAGCTCCCGGCACGTCTGGCTCGCACTTTCGATGCTCATCTCCGTGGTCCCCAGGGTTTTGGGCAGGTGCTCGGCGACCAGTTCATGCATGAAACCATTCAGGGATGGACCCAGCACCAGCACGGTGCGTTTCAGCACCGAAAGCAATTCCTCCATGGTGCAGTGGCAATGGTCTGTCAAACGGTCACAGGCATCCAGGAAATACTCCGGGTACGCTTCCAGGGTCGTGTCCTTGCAGATGTCCAGCAGCAGTGTGGGGCTTTTCGCCTTGTCCCTGTTGCTCTGGGCGTCCCGGCCCACCCGGCTGAAATCCTGGTTGGAGACAAAATGAAACCGTGCCACCTGTTCCCCGTACTTGCGGTGAAGTTCGATGAATCGTGCAATCGCATGGCAAAACGCCGGGGTGGTAGTCTGCCATTTGTCACCGTTGGTGGTCTTCACCTGAAAAGCATGGACTTTGAGGTCAGGGGTGACCCCCAGCAGGTCTTCGTGGTGCTCACAGTAGATCGATTGAAACCCGACCGCAGTTTTGCGGACGGAGGCCAGGGCGAGGATCACCCCGTAAGCATGCTGGTAACGGTACCTGTTGAGGGTGCTGTCCCCAGGGTCATTGTGGTCCAGGTGGTCAAAGAGCGGAGAGGAAGATTCCACAGTTGAAATTCAGTTTAAGCCAATGTTTTTCATTTTCCTGACCAGTGGATCACAGTGGATCCTCAGGGAAATCCCCTACCGAACGTCACCCACAAGTGCAAAGCAGTGCATGCCGTAGACGATTTAGGCAGTCCAGGTCAGCCTTCCCCAAGGTGAAACACCGTTTGCACCCCGGATCGAATACAACACCTCAGCAAGTTCCATGAAATTCAGGCCAAACGGGTCAAAGAACCGTTTGACTGGCGAACATGCTCCCGTCAGCACAGCAGGGGACACACCGCACCCGGCGCAAGTGAGTCCTGCCGGGACACCCAGCAAGCCAGCATCCTGGCTTGCGAACAGGACCTCAACTACTTTTTCATGCCCTCCACCCACAGTCGGACCTGCCGCTGGGCATCCAGCCTGAGGAAGTCCTCATCCACCCCGGGGTCACGGCCCTGCAGGAAATCCACCACATCGCCGGGCCCACGACTGTCCAGGTGCAAAAATTTCTCCTCAATGGCCTGGTAGGCTTGCACCGCCAGGGGGTCGTGCAGCAGCCCCTGGCATTTCTCTCCGAGTGCCTCTGGACCTTCAGGGTGATGGCGGATCACGTAGTGCACGTCATATGCGTCTTTGGGTTCCGTGCGGTTCAACAGGGCAAGGCCTTTGAGCACCAGGAACGCTTCGGGGGCGGTGACCCTGAGGGTGGCGGGTCCTGTTGTCCTTTGCGGTTGCGGCCCCTGAGGGGGGTGTCCACCACGTGCTGTAAAGCCAGGTCTATGCCGGGCATCTGCTGGGTGCGAAGCCCTGCTGTGAGGGGAGGGCGGTGTTTTTTGAGTTTCACGTTTTTGGGAATCAACAAGTCCACTTCCACCACCACAGCTGGGCCTCCGTCTTTGAGGTCCACCCGGGTGGCCAGCTGGAAGCCTCTCAGTTCCGGGTCGGTGGTGTTGCGGTAAAAGCCGTGGTGTTCGAGCAGTTCGATCATGTGGGCGTAAGCGTCCCCATCCTGCAGCCCACTGGCGTCCAGGGCCAGATCAATGTCCATGGTGCCCACGTGCGGTTCTTCCGCATCAGTGATGAGCAGGGAAGGGGCAAGGCCGCCCACGATGACAATCCGGTCCCGATATGGTCCGAGCAGGTGGGCGAGGTCGAGCAGCACCCGCCGGACGGCTTCGGTGGTGCGGTCACTGTAACCACTGTGGTGCTGGGGTTTAGGCATACCTCTCTCCTCTCAGGGGCCAGGAACGGTAAGGGAAAGTGCCCTGCCAGAGGGGAAGCAGGTGCAAGTCAAGGAGTTTCTGTGCGGCTTCTTTGCCCCGGTTGCCCTGCTGATGGAGGTCCAGGTAAGTTTGCACCGGGCTGGTGGTCCACAGGTTCTCAGCGACCTCCACCCGGTCCAGGAACACCCCAGGGTCGTCGGTGAGGTGCACGGTCAGGTTGCCCCCTTTGTCGGCCGTCTCGGCCTGCAGCACTTTTTGCAGGTGGTGCCAGCCGTCTGTGCTGGCGTACAGGTGGGTGCGGGTGGGGGTGAGGAAAGGGCTCATCCACCCAGCGGCATTCTCGTGGGAAAGCAGCACTTCAGTGGCGTGGGGGGAGAGGGTTCTCAGGGCGTCCTCCAGGCGCTTGCCGTGCAGGGGGGTGTATGCAGAGAGGGGCTGGGATTTGACGTTCAGGCCGGACTCGACCCAGCTGCTGAGCAGGGCCTGCGGGTCTGAAAGGCGCAGCCCCTGTGGGCCGTCCACCAGGTGACCTTCGGAGATGAGTTTCTGTCGGATTTTGCTGACCTGTCCGAGGCTCACCTGACACCTGTCTGCCAGTTCCTGGGTGCCCCACGGGTGCTGGGGGTCCGCAAAAAAGGCCCGCAGGATCCGGCTGGCTTTCGGGGTGAACAGTGAGGTGTCCCCCGGGGCGTGTTTGGGTGCCGGGTGTCCGGTGCGTTCCAGAAGGTATGTCCCGAAACGCAGCCGGTGGTTTCCGGCCAGGTCCAGGGCACTCACCCCATGACTTTCCAGGAGGTCCAGGGTGTGTTCGGACACCCACGGGAACGACAGGACCAGGGTGTGGTTCGGACGGGATCCGGTCCAGTTGCGTTTCAGCCAGTCCTTCACCCTTCCGGGTGTGCTGTGCTGCAGGTGCTTCAAGGTGAAGGTGTGGGCTTCACCTTGCGGGGTGATGACTTGCACGTCGTGGGTGGAGTGCACTGTTTTCTGGACCTGCAGGCCCAGACTGGGTCGGCTGAGCAAGGTGAGGAGTCGATTTTCGGCCTGAAATGCTTCAGCAGCAAGCATGTTTTCATTTTATCATGTGTTTCACTGATGCAGTGAAATATGGTATTTGATGAAAAAGCCTTATGGTGACTCTGTTTTCCAGAGGTTGGACCATTCGGCAGGTTCGCAGCATTTTCGCTTTTGGCGAAAAGCGAAAATGCTTTGCAGGTTGCCTGACTGTGTTCCATCTGGTGACATGGCTGAGCATTTTGAGGCAGACCCTGGGCGGCCCAGAAAAGACCCTGGGCTTCACTGCTGAGCAGTGAACAGAAGTTACTCATCTGGCGGATTTTGCAGGGAAAAGCCCAGAAACAGCAACTCGAAAGCCTCTAAACC